>JBKCUI010000406.1:0-4123 GCA_046318495.1 Pirellula sp.
CTTCGGCGATGTCGATCACGCTCGGTAACGCGAACGGACTGAAGCCGACGAAGTTGAGCTTCGCCGCCGGGGCCCAAGTCCGAACGTGCCCACGGCTTTGCCCGCCGCTATACACCAGCGAATGCTTGATGGCATGTACGCCCCAACCTTCTTGATACAGCATCAAGTTGTTGAGCACGCTTCGAATCGTGAGTTCGGGATTGTCTTCGATGGGATAGTCTTTCAAGTTCTCATCGCCCCCATCGCCATCGACCAAGTACTTCCAATCCGGATAGCGTTCGCGGATGCCACGGCACAACGCCAGAGCCATGGTGGCGCTTTGCACATCGAGCGGCTTGTAGTCTTCGATCCAGCGCACCGCGGACCGCCAATCGAGCGCCGACATGGGAACTTCGACAGGCTCCCACAACATCGACAAGCCGCATCGCGCGAGGAACTCGGACGCTTGTGCTGCATCGCCAGCATGCCCCTCGACGGCCAGCGAAAAAGCCTTGAGCCGCGCCGGGGACTCGCCCCTTTTGAGCAGTACGTGATGCAACACCAACAGCACAGCGCCGCTATCGATTCCACCGGAAAACAAAACCCCGATCGGCTCGCGGCGATCGATCCGATCGAGCCAACGATCGCACTCGTCGGCAAGCTTGCCGATGTACGCCGCACCGATCGCATCCAAATCGTTGGGCAACCGATTGCGAGCGGGAGTGAAGTACCGGGTGTACAGCGGATTGGGGTCGGGGCAACCGATCAGCTCCAGCTCGACAACATAATGCGCAGGCACCATCCGGGTGTACGAAGGATGAAACTGATCCTCCAACCCCATCGCGGTAAGTTGGTTGCGGATGTCTTGAATCTGCTCCGCCACGATCAAACACGGACCATCGGCCTTCTTCGCCAAAAAGTAACGCATCGGTCGCCCGATCGAGCGCGCCATCCGCACTTTCTTGCCTTCGTGAACGCAGATCGCAAACTGGCCATCGATCTCGCCGACCCGTTGTGCATCGCCGCTGCGAACGCGTTCCGCGGCATCCTCGATCGACATGTTCAACAAAATGTTGCCCGCCGGATCCATCAGGTTCTCGACGCGGGACAAGTATTGAAACGCGACAGGAGATGCAGTGGAACCGGGTTGTCCCCCGGAAGGATTGCCGGAAGCTGGCGTATTCATAGAGCGTTACTCGTTCACAGGAAAGGAAGCCTCATGGGCGCTGCCGATCGGAATGGCCCATCGCCCCATGGCCATGAAGCCTTGGGCCGATGTCTGGTTATACTCTCTACGGCCGAACATGGGTATGCAACTGCACCGTAGCATTTCACGCTGTTGCCTTGCACTCTGCCACACGCCATTTTGCCACGCGTCACACTTCCATTCCAAGGGATTCGAAATGATGGATCGCTCGCGCGCCCTCGCCTTGCTCGCCCTGTGCGACGGCGACGAAATCTGGTCGCTGGAAACGTGCCGACGCCACGGTGTGCCCCCGGCCTGGATCGCTCGCTGGAAAGACGCCTTCGAAAGCAACCCTTCCATCGACCGTGAAACCATCTACTACGGGGAACAAAAAGTCGCTCAATTCGAAGGGGTGCGGGCAGTGGATCTGGCCGTCGAGCTAGCGAGAGAACTCGGTGTGCGGCTCGATCCGCAAGTGTTGGCTCATGGGTCCCGGTCCCGCATCGTGCAAACCATCCGCGAGACGTTGGAGGAAGGGTGAGCGGCGGCAAAGCGCATCACCTCGCAACTCCCCCAATCACATAGGCCAGCCAAAACCGCACCAACACAACCAGTGTCAGTAGCACCGGCAGCAGTTGAATCAACGTCCCAATCCAAACCTTGCGAGTGTACTTCTCGCCGACGGGCTCCGGGTTGTCCAACACGCTCCACAACAACCACAATGCGTAGAGCGACAACGGGAAAAAGATCCAACTGAGAATCGAGGTCTTCAGGAACCGATCGACACTCTCCTCTTTCTCCGATAGCTGGGCTCGATCGTCGTCGACCTCTTCGCGTGAGTCCTCGAATCCTTCGCCGTCAGAGCCGTCGTCGACCTCGCCTTCGCCAGTCCCACTCACCAAACTGCGGCGGCCAAACGGGCCGGAATCCTCCAGGATGGCAACCGCCCGATCGACTTGTGACTCAAGCACTTGCAACTGAACACCACCGATAGCGTTGCTCAACAACCAGTCCGAAGAAATCGCTTCGTAGCCCATCAGGACCACCTGAATTCCTTCGGACTCGATCAACGCCCTAGCCAGTTGGGCTTCGTTGGGATTCCAAAAGGTCGCGACGGTTTGAAAATCATTGGACATGAGGGACCACCAAACACCAGGACGACGGGAAACCGTTGCGACAAGACTCGAATCCCTTGCCATGGAAGAGTAAACATCCAGGGCCATTGTAAACCATAAGCGCCTCTTCGCATCCGAAAGAATGAAATCGCGTCGAACCCCGGCAATCCGACAGAGCCTGTTTCCCCCGCCCAAGCTCGCCCGCTACGATAAACGATTGGTCGACTGCACTCCACCTACGGCACTCCACGCAACACCCCGGAGCATGATCATGACGCCTCATCGCAAACCCCTTGTTGCTGTCTGGCTCGGCCTCGCGAGCTGGATGGTCTTTGCGATCCCCACGCTTCCATCGATGCCAACAGCGCGGGGCCAATCCCCGGAGAACAAAGTTTTCGAGCGCATGGTAGTCGACCCCGATTCCGGGCGAACCGTGTTGCAGTTTCCCGTCCGGAGGTTCGAACGCCAGGGACATCCCGGCCCGGTGATCACCACCCACGCGATGGTCCACATCGCGGATCGACCGTTCTACGAAACCCATCAAGCCTTGCTCGATCCACTCGATGTGGTGCTGTTCGAACAAGTCCTCCCGCCGGGAGTCGGCCGTCCCGAGTACGCGCTCCAAGACACGGACTCCGCAGCATGGAAAATCGCGACCACCAAACTCAGGATGCGTTCGCTCGCCGCAGTTTGCGCATCGTATGCTAGGCTCCAAGGCAAATTGCCCACGAGCTTTCGCGAGATCCTCGAATGGAACGGCAACCTCAGGGCCATGTCGGACCGACTGGCCAAGGACGCCTGGGGAAACGATTTTCATCTCACCACCTCCGACCCCGCAGTCGCAAACAACGCCGACTCTGCCGACGAGGATCCCGACGCAATGGCTGGCTTCACGTCGTCCCCGATCTTGGAAATCATTTCTTGGGGAGCCGACAACGCAGAGGGAGGCAGGGGAGAATCCGCGGACATTCTTCTTTCCGACCAAGGCCCGATGGTCTTCGGCACCATCGAGCAACACAGCATGGCCCGTATGGCAAGAGCCCTGGGCTTGGTATTCCAAGGCGAGATCGAGAAACACGATCGTCCGAATTTTCGAAGCTGCGACCTCTCCGATGATCAAGTCAGCGAGCGCTTGATGAAGCTCGGGGAAGTCGAAGTCGACAAGAAGAACGCCGATGTCTGGATGCCACAGCGCCTGCTGGACACCATCGCGGAACTCTCCGCCGTAATGCCCGGACTCAAGAATGCCTCCAAGCAATTCTTCATCGATGTGCTCGCCGGATCCCCCATCCAGGCACAAACGTCGGACCCTGACGCATTCATGAAAGTCATTCTCGACGATCGCAATCAAGTCGTCCTCGACGACGTGAACGCGATCCTCGAACATGAACCCAACATCAAGAGCATCGGCATCATCTACGGCGCAGCGCATATGCCCGGCATTGAATCGCAGTTGATCGCGATGGGCTACGAAGAGACCGGCGTGGATTGGATCGATGCCATTGTTGTCGAGCTGCCCCAACCACCGATTGAAAAGATGCAGTTGGATGCCTCGCGAAGGATTCTGCGATCCATGGGATTGCTCGGGGACAACGATTCGCCCGGCGAGCCCAAACGCCGACGATGGCGACGATCGAACACCTCCGAAGACGCATTGGCACAGAACTACCGCAAGGAAATCATGCGCGATTGGATCGGCGAACTGGCCAAAATGCTGGATGCCAATCGCGAAACGGAGCGCGATCAAGCCGAACAGGACCTGATGAAGCTGGGCTCGATTGCCATCCCTTACTTGCCCGCTGTGTCCGACGATGATTCGGACGAATTTCGAATGCGCCTGGAA
>JBKCUI010000407.1:0-13531 GCA_046318495.1 Pirellula sp.
GAGTACGAGTACGAAAAGCCAAGGGGAATCGCGAAGCGATATGGAGCGAGAACCGAACTGCGCAACTTCAAAAGGCGCGAGCAAGGGTTCGGCGCTGCGAAGGCGGGAAGCGTGTTAGTCCCTCGCTAACGCTTCGGGTTAGGAATGATCGTCCCCGTTCGCGGATGGTCGTTGGCTGAATCAGCCGGTGTTTTCGCGTTAGCCCCGGTTGTCACGCGGCGCGTGTTCGCGCGTGGACGTTGCGAGCGAGCATCGGCATCCATGGCATCAATGAGCCGGTTCCATTCAACGCAACGCACCCGCCGTGGTGGAAGAGGGGCAGTTGGTGCGTTAGTCCGGTTTCTTGCCGACCAGCTTGTCGATCAGGTCATCTAACTCTTGTCGCTCGACATGCATCTTCGCGGCCGCCAGCGCGAACAGTCGCTTCTCGACTTCGTTGAGCTTGCCATCCGCAGCCATGATGCGGATCAAATCGCTAAGCATCTCGAGTTGCTCTTTGCGTTCTGTCGGCAGCTTTAACGAAGCATGCTCGCTCAATGCGAACTGCACGGCTTTACCCAAGTCTGCATCTTCGAGCCCCAACTCCGCACATCGATCCACCAACAGTGCGATCTCGCCTTCGGAAAGAGCCCCGTCCGCTGAGGCCATGATGACCAAGTTCTTCAAATGATCCAAATGTCGCATCGTTGCTACTGCTGTTCGTTGGAGTTCGCGTTGCCATAAGCCGACGGTTCCATCCTGCCATCGCGATGCAACCTCCGTCTATTGTGATCATTGCGTCCCGATTGTGTATCCGCGATTTCGATCGAGCCCCCTTTCGGTTGCCTGGGACCACCCCGCTGCGCCAAAAAATCCCCCCAAATGGCGTCGCTTACCGCCCTGATTTTTCGGGATTCCAGCCAAGCAAGGGGGATTGCGAAAGAATATCAAGGTGATATCATAGGGATATCGCTGATCGCACAACCGCGTCTTTTTGGAGTTCAATGACTGCCATGAATCGAATCGTCGAAGAAAAAACACTGGTTCCCAAAAGCGGCTGGCCAATGCTGTTTGCCTGCATCGTGGGGCTGATCGCCGGAGCCGCATTGTTCCCCTTCTCTATCCGATTGCTTGCTACCGAAAACACCCTCTTGGGCGGGCTCGGTCTGTTTGCGGCAATTTTGTTGGCCGTCGTCAGCTTCGTCAGCCTTTTCGGCTGCTTGGCCGTTCAGCCCAACGATGCTCGCGTGCTGTTGCTGTTCGGGGAGTATCGAGGCACCGTCAATCAATCGGGGTTCTTTTGGGTGAACCCGTTCTACTCGAAAAAGAAGATCTCCCTTCGCGTCCGCAATTTCGAAACCGGCTCGACCAACGTGGCTGAAAAGAAAAATGACGCCGGCATCATCGTTCAAGCAAAGCAACGGACTCACGGCCGGCCTTCCACGGTCAACGACCGGGATGGCAACCCGATCGAGATCTCGGCCGTCGTGGTTTGGAAAGTCGTCAACACGGCCGAAGCCATGTTCGAAGTCGATGACTACGAGGATTTCATGGCCGTTCAAAGCGAAGCCGCACTGCGAAACCTTGCCACGCGGCACCCTTACGACAGCGAAGATCACGAGGTCTCGCTGCGCGCGTCCACCGAAGAGATCAGCGAACAACTCAAGCACGACATCCAAGCCCGGCTTGAAAAAGCTGGCGTCGAAGTCCTCGAGTCCCGCATCAGCCATTTGGCTTACGCCCCCGAGATCGCTGCGGCCATGCTCCAACGTCAACAAGCCCACGCCGTCGTTGCCGCCCGGGCCAAGATCGTCGAAGGGGCGGTCGGCATGGTTCAGCAAGCCCTCGAGCACTTGAGCCGCGACAAGATCGTCGAGCTCGACGATGAGCGCCGCGCCGCCATGGTGTCGAACTTGCTCGTGGTCCTATGCAGCGATCGGCACGCACAACCGGTGGTCAATGCCGGCTCCCTCTACAACTAGTCTCGGGGAAACAGCATGTCGAAGCGGGACTCTTTTTTGCTGCGATTGCGCCCGGAGGTGATGGATGCCTTGCGGCGCTGGGCGGACGATGAGTTCCGCAGCGTCAACGGCCAGATCGAATTCGTGCTGGCCCGAGCACTTCAACAAGCCGGGCGATTGCCCGCATCGCCCGCGGCTTCGCCGTGCGACCCGCCCAATGCGGAACCTTCGCCTCCCGGAGTCGCGAATTCCCCCAAGGGTGACCTCTCTCCGGATCCGCCCAGTTCGGACTCGGCATAAGCCACTCGTCTTATAATGACCGCACGGGTTACCTCCCCCCATTCGAGGGACTGCTCTGGACCTCCAGCTATCCGATCGGCTAAACCCAATTCGCTTGATTTCTCGGATTGCAAAAGGATCAGACGCATGAATCGGTCGGAGAGTTTTTTGCTGGGATTAGTCTTGGGTTTGGTCGGTCTGTATGCGGTGATGCATCTCACCGTGGTCCGAGCTCGCGATGGTATACACATCATCCCAAAAATCTCGGCGAAACTCGACGTTCCCTACGTCGATGTGCGTACCTTCAAGCTCGATCAGTGGAAGCGTCGACCCTCGCTCGCCATGTCGATTCTCAAGGCCAAAAAAGGATACTTGCTCGAAGACAAATCGCTGACCGGCTTCAAACAAGCTGCCCAGCAAATGCTCGATCAATTCGCCCTGGGCACACGGGCTCCATCCAGTAGCTTATAGTCGTATCGCCTATCCGAAGCGATCGACTTTGCCTCCCTATCTCACGATGTCCATCATGACCGCGCTCGACAAACAGCCCCTCGGCAAAACCTCTCTGCAACTGACTCGACTGGGTTTCGGTGCTTCCTCGATCGGTGCGGAGTTCGGTCAATTCGATTTGCCGACTTCGCTCAAAACCGTTCGCACCGCCATCGAGTCCGGGATCAACTTCATCGATACCGCTGCCTACTATGGACGGGGCATGAGCGAAGTCTTGCTCGGGCAAGTCCTCCCTGACTATCCGCGCGAATCGTTGGTCATCAGCACCAAGCTAGGTCGCTACGCGCCGCGGCACTTTGATTTCTCCGCCAAACGCGTCGCCGAGAGCATCGATGTCTCGCTGGAACGCATGCGTCTGGATTATCTGGACATGGTCTTTTGCCATGACATCGAATACGGCGATGTCGATCAAGTGATCGAAGAGACGCTGCCTGCCCTTCGTCGTCAAATCGAAAAAGGGAAAGTTCGATACGCGGGGATCAGCGGCTATCCCATGAAGAACTTTCAGCGCGTGATCCCGACCGGATTGGTCGATTGCTGCATCACGTACAACCACTACACGCTCCAAAACGACATGGCATTGCAATTGCTGCCGTTGGCAAAGGAGCACGGGGTCGGATTGATCAACGCAGCTCCGTTTTCAGCCCGGCTGCTGACGACGCTGCCGTTGCCTCCATGGCATAAAGCCACGCCCGAAGTCCGACGCATTGCGGCCGCCGCTGCCAAGCATTGCACCGATCGCGGAACATGCATCGAAAAACTCGCCTTACAGTTCTCGCTGCGCCATTCAGGCTTCGCCAGTTGCTTGGTCGGCAGCGCCATCCCGGATGAGATTCCCCATTGGTTGCAGTGGGCGAGCGAACCGATCGACGAGGCATTGTTGGCAGAGGTGCTCGCGATCCTCGCACCGATCCACAACTGGTACTACATCGAAGGCCGTCCAGAAAACAACGATCTGGACTGGCCGACCTCGACCATCGCACGCAGCTAAGCTGCGTCGCGTCGATTGTCTGTTTCTCTGTGCGCGGCCCAGTCTTCGATTACTTGAAGTCCAACTGCGAACGCCACGCATCCCGCAAATCGATCCACGGGACATCGATCAGCGTCGTGCGATCGCAGGCGATTCGAACGTTGGGTTCTTGGATAACGGACCCGATGCGGAACCACGGCACCGTCTGCATGCAGGCTTCAAACGCTGCAACTCGCTCGGATGGGACTTCGACCAAGAACCGGCTGTTGGATTCGGAGAACAGTGCGACGCTCGGATCGACAAAGCTCTCGCGACGCATGCTGCTGATATCCAACTCCACACCGAGTTCGCCCGCAAAGGACATCTCTGCCACAGCCACGGCCAGACCACCTTCGCTCAAGTCGTGGCATGCAACGATGGAGCGTTCGACGATGGCTTGGTGCGTGGCATTGAAGATTCTCAGCGCCAACTCGGCATCGACTTTCGGAACGTGACCACCGTGGACGCCGAGGACCATGGCGGCGTGCGATCCACCCAGTTCATCGCGGGTACTGCCGATCAAGTAGACGGCGTTGCCTGCGCGTTTGAAGTCCATGGTAACGGCCTGTGAGGCGTCGTCGATTTGTCCCATGGCGCTGATCAACAGCGAGCACGGGATGGCGATCGAGCGTTTCTCGCCCCGGGCATCCATCCACGTGAATTCGTTGTTGAGACTGTCTTTGCCACTGATGAAAGGGGTCTTCCATGCGACGGCCAAATCGTGGCACGCGATGGCGGCTCGCACCAAGGTGCCGAGCGTTTCGGGTCGATCGGTGTTCCCCCAGCAGAAGTTATCCAAGATTGCGATGCGATCGGGCCGTGCACCGACTGCCACGGCGTTGCGGACCGCTTCGTCGATCGCGCTGGTCGCCCTGTGGTAAGGATCCAGATCCCCGAATCGCGGGTTCATGCCGCATGCCAGGACAATGGCTCGCGAGGAAGTCAGCTTGGGGCGGACGACGGCCGCATCGCTTGGTCCGATGCATGCAGGTCCGACCAAAGGCTTCACGACGCTGCCCCCTTGGACTTCGTGGTCGTACTGACGGATGATCCAGTGCTTGCTGGCCACCGTCGGGGTGGAGAGGATCTTTTTCAAGGTCGACTCGAGGTCCAGACGCGACAGCGTTCCCAAGGTTGCAGGCGTTTCGGGCACGCTGGTGTAGGTCGCTTGCCGGACGACCGGTGGCCGGCCGCCATGCAGGAAGCTCATGTCGAGGACGCCGACTTCGGTATCGCGGAACATCAATCGCAGTTTGCCCGTGGGAACGAACTTGCCGATGACCGCGTACTCGACATCTTCCTTGCGGCAGATCTGAGCCAAGCGTTCGAGATGTTCGGGTGGGACGGCCAACACCATGCGTTCCTGGGCTTCGCTGATCCAGATCTCGGTGTAGCTCAAGCCTTCGTATTTGAGAGGTGCTCGATCGAGCCAGACTTCGGCTCCGATTTCTTCGCCCATTTCACCGACGGCGCTGCTGAAACCACCGGCACCGCAATCGGTCACTGCGTGGTAGAGCCCTTCATCGCGGGCTTGCAGGATCACATCGAGCACCATCTTTTCGGTGATGGCGTTTCCGATTTGAACTGAGCCACCGCTGATCGATTCGCTTTCGTGGGTCAGTTCCACACTGCTGAACGTAGCTCCGTGGATCCCATCGCGGCCGGTGCGACCGCCCAAGGTCACGATCCAGTCTCCTGCTAGCGGTTGCTTTTCGACTTTGTCGACCGGCAAGATACCCGCATTGCCGCAGTAGACCAATGGATTTCCGAGATAGCGATCATCGAAGTAGACCGCGCCATTGACCGTCGGGATGCCCATGCGATTGCCGTAGTCTCGAACGCCAGCGACGACTCCATTCATGACCCGACGCGGATGCAATACGCCCGGAGGCAATTGCTCGGGTGGATAGTCCGGATGCGCAAAGCAGAACACATCGGTGGAGCAGATGGGTTTGGCTCCCAGGCCCGTCCCGAGCGGATCGCGAATGACGCCCCCAAGCCCGGTGTTCGCCCCGCCGTAGGGTTCGATGGCGGACGGATGGTTGTGTGTTTCGACCTTGAACACGACATGGTGTTCGTTATCGAACTTCACGACCCCAGCGTTGTCTTTGAACACGCTCACGCACCAATCGTCTTTGCCGAGCGTTTCGCGAATCTGTCGCGTGGCAGCAAAGATCGTTTCCTTGAGCATGCTGGTGAACTGGCGCTTTCCATGTTCATCGCGGTACTCGATGCGGCCGCCGAGGGTTTTGTGACTGCAGTGCTCGCTCCAAGTTTGCGCGATGGTTTCCAATTCGATGTCGGTGGGAGCGCGACCCAGTTCGCGAAAGTACTTCTGGATGGTCTGCATCTCGGGGAGAGAAAAGTAGAGCTGCCCCGACTTGCTTAAATGCATGAGCTGAGCGTCGTCCAAATTCGCCAGCGGCACGTGGGTCAGTTGCAATTGGTACGGCGCCCCGAGCGAGAGCTTGTCCATGACCAGCGGCCCGACGACGACTTGTTCGATCGAATCGTTGGAGAGGACTTTCTTGCAAAGCCGATCCAGGGTGCTTGCATCGACGGAGGCGGAGGATTGGATCCAATACTTGCGAAAGGTTCGCACTTCGTCGATGTCGAAGCTCAATCCGCGCAGCATGCTGAGCGTGCTTTGCGCGACCGGGTCCATCACACCGGGTTTGAAGAGGACGTGGACCAGGTTCGATGCAGGCACCCCGAATGCATCCGGATCGGAGAGGAGGGGGCTGCCGACCGGTGCGGTGAGCGTCCGCTGGGCGATGGGGTCGGCAAGGTACTCACTGGCTAGCCGCTGCGTTTGCTGAGGATCGAGGTTGCCTTGGAGCAGGAACCCATGCACTCCCAGGACCTCCAATTCGTCGGCGATCCCCAGTTCTCGCGCGGTTGTTTGTGCGTGCGTTCCGAGCGAATCCGGCTGGCCTTCAGCCGACAGTATGTCTACTTGCCACAGCTTCACGAGTTGCTTTTCCCGATTTTAGAAGTTCCTCGACACGATCGAAGTCTTCGTTTTCGAGGGCTTCGATCCAGGTCTCGCAGATTGTGGCAAACTTCTTCATGGCTTGTAAGGCAGGGCCATGGTTTTCTTCGAGGATCTGACGCCACAGTTGAGGATTACCGCCTGCAATCCGAGTCGAATCCATCCAGCCTTTGCCGACAAACGGGATCAGTTCCAGCGGTGTGGCGACGGCGAGTGCGGCTGCGGCCATGTGGGGCAAATGGCTGGAGATCGCCAGGGCAGCGTCATGGGCCTCAGGGGAGAGCTCGCAGATTCGCGCTCCGGTGGATTCCCAAAAGGAGGTGATTCGCTGAACGAGTTCCGGGCAAGTCGTTTCGCCGGGCGTGATGACGACGGTTGCGCCGTCGAACAGGGTTCCGACCGCGTGCTCAACGCCGCTGTGGTGGCCGCCTGCGATCGGATGGCTGCCGATGAACTGTCGGTCGGAAAGACGGCCTCGGGCGGCGCGGACGATCGTCTGCTTGGTGCTGCCGACATCGGTCAGGATTGCATTGGGTTGCGCGACGGTTGCGGCTTCGGCCAACCGGTCGACGATCGACTTGACCGGGACGCATGCGATCACCAGATCCGCATCTCTTGCCCCGACTAGGACATCGTCGGTGGCTTCGTCGATCGCACCTCGGCGAAGGGCCGTTTCGAGTTTGCTCGGGGTACGGCCGACCCCGACGACATGTTCTGCCAATCGCTTTCGCTTGAGCGCCAGCCCAAGGGAGCCGCCGAGCAATCCGACTCCGACGATACAAACGCGATGCAGGACCATTTCAAAGCGAGGGCGTGAGAGCGAGGGCAGTGGGGAGGACGTCGCCTAATATCTTAATCCTTCGAGTCGCTCTTGCGTATCGGACCGGCCAATTCTTTCGAGCGGTTCGATGCGGCCAGCACCGCTTGCATGACGGTCGAACGAAAAGCGCCCCGTTCCAGCTCCCCGATGGCCGCGATGGTGGTGCCCGCCGGGCTGGTGACTTGTTCGCGAAGCACGGCTGGATGCACACCGGTCGACTGGACCATGGCTGCCGCACCCAGGACCGTTTGTGCGGCCAATTGCAACGCAACATCCCGGCTCAGTCCAGCCGCAACGCCACCATCGCTCAAGGCTTCGATCATCATCAGCACGTACGCCGGGCCCGAACCGGAGACGCCGGTGACCGCATGCAATTGTTCTTCTTGGACGTGGACGACCGTGCCCACCGATCGAAAGAGGCGGTCGACCCACGCTTTGTCGTCTTCGCTCAAGCCGTGAGCCACTGTGATTCCACTGGCCCCTTGCAGATTTTGACAAGGCGTATTGGGCATGACGCGCGCAATGCGTTCGGTGCGGAACCAGTGGGTCAACTTTGAGAGCGGAATGCCGGCCGCGATCGATACGAGCAAATGATGGGGCTGAATGTGGATCGAAATCTGGGTGGCAATGTTTTCGAGTACTTGCGGCTTCACGGCCAAAACGACGCGGTGGCTTTGGGCGAATAGTTTCTCCGCGGAATCGACCACCAAACATCCTGGAAACCGCTGCTGCAAACGTTCGATTTGGGAGGCGTTCGGATCGCAAAACAGGAGTTCCTTTGGTTTGGCCAGCCCAGCTACGACGACTCCGTTCGCAATCGCCGTTGCCATCTGCCCACCTCCGAGAAAACCGATGGCAATTTGTGACACGTTGATGCACTCCTCAAAAAAGTTACCCAGCCAAACCACTCGCAAACTCGGCTCACTCCCGCCGCGCGAATCACCCGGCCGAGGCCAAGTATGGCCCAGCAGCGAATGAACATACAAGGATCTAGGATACCGCACGGCGCAACGCGTGCAGCCATTGCACTCGAGAATCCCGTGGTACTTGAGTCCGTGTTTACAGATTACGCGTCACCCAACTCCACTGCATTGACGGCATCGATCAATTGACGCAATCGACCGAGGCTTTTGCGATTGAAGTGCATGACCAATCGAGGCAGATCGGCCAACTCAGGCTCGCCATGTTCCTCGGGTAGTGCGGTGCGTTGCTCGATCGCGCCGGACACCAGGATGTCACGGAAGCGTTCATTGAGATAAGCAAGCCTGGATTCGCTCAATTGGGATGTGAGCCGCAGGACCAAGATATCGTTCACGTATCGCATGCTGTGATAGACGCGATAGAACTGCAGGACCTCGCGGACCGCCATGTCGTTGCTGTCGGTAACTCGGTACAGGTGGACGTCGTCGGAGCTGATCAGTCGTTCGCTGAGAAGGTGGTTGCGGAAGAACTGATCGACCGAGTGCCAGAACTTGCCGCCGGGCTCATCCAGCAGCACCACGGGAAACAGCGCTTGCTTCCCGGTTTGCAGCAACGTGAGGACTTCGAGGGTTTCGTCCAGCGTCCCGAATCCGCCTGGGCAGCAGACCACCGCGCTGCATTCCTTGAGGAACATGAGCTTGCGGGTGAAGAAGTACTTGAGGGTTACCAGTTTAGGATCCCCTTGGATGTATCCATTGGCGGACTGCTCAAACGGAAGCATGATGTTGAGGCCCATCGACATTTCGCGTCCGGCGCCTCGATGTCCGGCTTCCATGATGCCACCGCCAGCCCCGGTAATCACCATCCAGCCGTGTTCGACCATGCGGCGCGCGTACTCTTCGGCTTGGATGTAGGCCAAGCTTTCGGGGCCGGTGCGGGCCGACCCAAAGATCGTGACCTTGCGACGGCGTCGATAGGGTTGAAAGACCTTGAACGCATAACGCAGCTCGCGCAATGTGCGGCTGAGGATCTTGAGATCCCCTCGCGAGGTTTGGTCTCTCTCCAATTGATCGATGGTGCGTCGCAGCATATCGATCAGATCAGTGCTCTCGAGCGTCGTGCCTGGGTCATCAGCCGGAGTTGGACGTTCCTTTTCATCCTCACCCAGCGCTTCGGGCAGAATCGCGCTCACTTCAGGAGGTAGTGAGGCAGGGATGTGGCGTTTCTCTTCCATGGCAACGATTCAAGGGATGAGGAGAGGGCAATTGGCAGAGCATTAGTTCGCTCTTCCGATTATGTTCCAGCGGTCGGTCCAACGCGAGGGGAGCAAACAATGGGGCTGATTCGCGAAAGCGGATCTTCTCATCCGCTGGGGTTTTGGCGTTCGCCCCGGACCGCTGAAGCCATGGGCGTGCATCGTGCATGGCACGCATTACAAGCCCGACGCGCCAGCGAGGGGGAGGGGCGTCCAGGGTGGGATCCACGTTGAAATCCCTCGCTAACGCATTTTGAAGTTGCGCTCTACGGGTTCCTGTCGTACTCGTACTCAATGAAATGGTACTCGTACTCGGTTCCCGATCTTCGAGTACGAGTACGAGTACTGCTAGCGCGGAGTACGAGTACGAAAATCCAGGGGAAATCCCTCGCTAACGCGTCGGGTTGGGATGGGGACGCTGCGCGTTGCTGTGTCTTCGAGTATGCGCATGAGCATTCAGGAGGTGATGGCTTCACCCGTATCGCAGCTGGACTTCAACGAAAAAAGGGGCGAGCTTTGATGCTCACCCCTTCTTTGGATTTGAAGTATCTATTTCGTTGCGGCGAGGATCCGCCGTATCCGATTAATCGGGCTTGACGTTGCCCTTGTCCGACGCGCCATCTTCTGGCTTCTCATCGTACTTGGCTTCAGGCAACGCTTGCGATACCGGGGCGACCAAGAACTCGACGGCGAATTCTTCGGGGTCTGCCTTGAGGATCGAGTCCCCCTTCACCGTGGTGACTTTGGCTGCTTCGGTGATGCGTTGAATCACGGTTCGCTCGAGGATTTGGTTGCGAACTGCGTCCATTTGACCGGTGCGTTCAAGCTTAGCGCGAACTTGGCGAGGCGATGCATCGCTTTGCTCGGCGATGAGCTTGATTTCGGCATCGTATTCGGCTTCGCTTGGCTCGATGCTGAGGTCTTCACCGATCTTTTCTAGAACGAAGTGTTCGCGAAGTGCGGCCTTGGTCAAATCTTCGATATTGCGGCGCATCGAGTTGACGACCGAACGGATTTGATCGTCGTTGAAACCGCTGCGACGCAGTTCGAGGACGCGGCGTTGCAGTTCGCGGTCGGCTTGACGGCGAACCAAACCGGGTGGCAATTCCCAATCTGCGGAAGCGGTCAGCTTCTCGACGATTTGCTCGCGGAGCAGTTGGTCCTGGTGGTATTGGGCTTGGCGTTCGAGTTCGCTGCGGACGAAGTCCCGCAACTCACCGGCTGCGTCAAATCCGAGTTCGGACAATTGTGCGTTGCTCAATCCTTCAACGTTGACGCGACGGATTTCGACGACATCGAAGGTGGCGTCGACGGTGGCTCCACGAAGATTTTCGTTGAGGGAAGTATCGAGGATCTTGAATTGCGTTTCGGCGGTTGTGCCTTCACGTTGGCCGACGAACAAGCTACTGAAGTCTTCGACGATCGAATCGGCGAAGCTGAGCTTTGGACGCAGCGTGACCACTTCATCGAAGAAGCCGCTGATGCGTTTTCCGGCAACGCTGAATTCCGCATTGATGAGCAAGCGATCGCCGAGACGGGCTTCACCATCCCAGGGTTCGCCAGGCGTGACGCGCTCCAAGGTGCGTTCGAGTTGACGATCGACGTCGGCGTCGGTCAGAGTGTATTCGGTGCGGGTGAGTTCCAGTCCTTCCCACTTGGGAGATTCGAACTCGGGGCGGACTTCGATGTTGAATTCGAAAGTGAAGTCGCCAGCGTCGGGCAGATTGACCGCTCCGTAGTCCATGTCCGGTTCGGAGATGGCCGAGAATCCGCTTTCTTCGGTGATCTGCTGGAGGCTGTCCATGACCAAGTTGCTTTTCACTTGGTCGGCAACGGTTTTCTTGAACCGGGACTCCAGCAATTTTCGGGGCACCTTGCCGGGACGGAAGCCGGGCAGGTCTGCGCGGGGAGCGATTTCGTCGTATGCCTTGCGGAAGTACCGATCCAGTTCGGCTCGGGGGATCGTGACGACCACATGCCGTTGGCATGCTCCCGGCTTGTCGATTTGAAGCTTCAGGTCGAGTTTGGAAGGGGCCTCGGTTTCGACAGACGACATAGTTTTTCGGCGGCTAAAGGCGAGAAAAAAATAAGGGCTTCGATAGGCAACAAGAGCGGGTGATGGGATTCGAACCCACGACAACAACGTTGGCAACGTTGTGCTCTACCAACTGAGCTACACCCGCGGAGTGGACTGCCTAGCCGACGCCCTTTTCGCAAATTTATCCGATGGATCTCAACCCTTCAACACGCAATTTGCTGTCGCCTGGGCGACGCATCTGTCAAGTCTTGGCAGCGCTGCGTCTTGGGAGGATCGTTCCACCGGGACGCATAGTATAGGAACTCGAATTCCGGACGCAAGCCGCATCTGTGCGATCCTGAGCCACCGGGTGCGTTCCTTTTTTCCGACCGCGGTTGGCGGTTCTGCTCGGAAGGCGACGCAAACGGGACTCGCCATCGGATCCACCGTATCCGACCCGGGAAACGCTTGGATTCCGAGTTGAACTTAGGTTCCCGTTGTCCACGTGCTGGTCGTCTCTTCACCGTCGGGAAGGACGCAGCGGATCGATGCGGGGTCCGCGGTGAGATGCTGATGGCGGTCGCTCTGGACCTGCAGGAACGATTTTCGGTATAGGCAAGCTGCAGGGTGAGCATTTCCCTTGCGAGTCACCAAATTTCCCATCGAAAAAAGGGGTGATTGCGGATGTCGAATTCACATCGTTGGCTCGGTCGTTCGACCGGGGTAATTGCGTCGTTTTTGGCGGTAAGTTGCATGGCCAGCAGCCTCGTGGCGCAAGAGCCATGGTTTGTTCCTGTAGGTGGTTTTCAACAGGGCGTTGCTGCGGCAGATGGAGACGATCAGCCGGAGTGGTTGCAGTGGATTGCTTCGAAATCGAATTCAAGCAAATCCAGCTCGTGGTGGTCGGGTTGGTCGGCCCCCAAAATGCCGTCCATGCCGAAGATGACTTGGTCGACCAGCAAGCCGAAGCGTCCGAGCTCGTACGCATCGAAGAAATCGAGCTGGCAAAAGTTCCAGGACAGTTCCAAGCAAGCTTGGCGCAAGACGGCTGAGGTGTTGGATCCTTATCCCGATCCCAAGCCGACGCCACCGTCGAGCAAATCGAAGAACTCTTGGTTTTCGAGCTGGTCGAAGCCCAAGGAGAAGAAGATCGAGTCGGTGCCGGAGTTTTTGAATCAACCGCCGCCGAAGTGATCGATGCCGGTTCAGGCCGACCGCATAAAGAGTATTGGACTTCTTGGCAAGGCTGCCGGGTCGTCACCGCTTCTAGGGGTACCTGGAACAAGGTACGCCTAGAAGCGCCATCGGGCGCCTGTCGGATGCATGGGCAGGGGTGCGCGTGGCAGCTTGGAAGCGCAAGATCGTGCCGAGCCTGCGGATTGCAACGTGTGATTCGAGGCGTGATACCAGGTTTCACGTGCGTTGGAGCCGCGAACTTTTTTAGGAATGCCTTGTCAGTCCCAGGGCTCGAGGTTATCGTTTTTGCACTTGGGATGGCGATGTAGCTCAGTCGGTTAGAGCAACGGCTTCATAAGCCGTGTGTCGGTGGTTCGAGTCCACTCATCGCTACTTGAAATCTGGCGATCGTTTTTCATCCGATCGCGATCTCTTCGGTGGACGCAACCACCCTCCAGCCCGCCGTTTCTTGTGGGATTGCTATGTATCCAGCGGAGCGTTGCTTGCGATCGTTGGTAGGACGGGTCTCCAGGCCCGTCTTAATCTCAGCGTTTTTTAGCGGTTCGTCCGTATCGCCTTGCAAAAACTTGCATGTCACCGGGTATGCGAGGA
>JBKCUI010000408.1:0-34805 GCA_046318495.1 Pirellula sp.
CCGGAGCCGCTGCGATAGGCAGGCATGGTATGGATCGGATAGAACACCGGCCGGCTTTCGACGCCGCGGTTGGCCAATTCTCGAATCCACGCATCGCGATCGATCGATGCATCCGGGCGCAGTAACACGGTAAACATCCAATAGGAGTGCGTGGCCCAAGGCTTCGCCATGGGCAGTTGCAGGATGTCTTGATGTTCGGCGAGCTCTTCAAAGTACCATTCGGCGATTTGCTGACGCCGCTGCACATGGATGTCCAAGCGTTCGGCTTGGGCTGTCCCGATGGCTGCGGCGATGTTGGTCATCCGATAGTTGAATCCGACTTCCGGGTGCCAGTAGTTCTTGTTGGGATCGACGGCTTGGCCACGCAGGAACCGCATGCGCGCAGCAAGTGCCGCGTCGTCGGTGGTGATGGCTCCCCCTTCGCCGGTCGTGATGGTTTTGTTGCCAAAGAAGCTAAACGAAGCGCACTGGCTGAGCGAGCCAACGCGGCGCCCCTTGTACTCCGCTCCCAACGATTCGGCAGCATCTTCGATGACGGGAATGCCGTGGCGATCCGCGATCTCTAGGATGGGATCCATGTCGACTGGATGGCCATACAACGGCACCGTCATGATGGCTTTCGTACGCGATGTGATCGCCCGCTCGATTTTCGCAGGATCCATGCACAGCGTGTTTGGGTCGCAGTCGACAAACACTGGAGTCGCATGGCAATACTTCGCGACGTTGGCGGTTGCGACGTAAGAGAGTGTCGGCATGACCACTTCGTCGCCCGGACCAACGCCGTTGGCGACCAGAGCCAAATGTAGGGAAGTGGTGCCATTGCACGTGACAACGCAGTGCTCGACGCCACAGTACTTCGCGAGAAGCTGCTCAAAGCGCTCAATGTAGGTTCCGCGAGACGAAATCCAATTCGTCTTCAAGCAGTCCATGACGTACTCGGCCTCACGGCCATCGAGCACCGGCTCGGCGACTCGAATGATTCGCTGGGTCATCAGAGATTCCTTTCTCACAATGCGGGGCCGAAGTCTACTGGTTACGCTGCTCCACAATCAACCCCATTTTTCCAAAGCACCTCTTTTGACAACCCAAGATAGCAAGCGTTTTCGCGTGGATGGCGGGCTGTCGACGGGATTGTTTTGGGCCCAAAAAGTCTGTTGCGGCGTGGTATACTGGGTCCTATCCGAAACCCAAAAAACCTTGGCTAGTCCGCCCCGTGGATCCACGAAGGCTACGCTGAAAGCGGGGGTTCGGATCCTCGCACGTTCCACTCTCAGCACGCTATCGGCCGGTGGCTATTGCCCGTTGTGTGTCCGCCTTAGCGCCGCTGTCCTCCCTCCCCTCCCACGCCGAACATCATGTTGACTCGTTCATCGATTGCAATGGATTGGATTGCGCGTCGCATCGTTGCGTTGGCCATGGTGGCAAGCTCGCTTCTATCGATTGCTCCCACTGCGGCCAATGCTAGCGAACCCGGGGCGCTGAAAATCGTTCCCGACGTGATCGAGCTGACTTCCTTCCAGCCCGAGCAATGGGTCAGCGTCCGCTGGCAATACGACGATGGATCGTATTCCCAGTCGTTGGAGAGTTTGCCCGATACTGGAATGAAGGTCGAATGGCAGACAGAGGAACCGGAGCTTGCGAAGTGGGTCGATCAGTCGGAGCTAGGGCGTCGCCTTCGCGCCAACCGATCCGGGCAAACGCAGCTCAAGGTGATCGTCCACATTCCTGGCCAGCCTTCGCAAACCGCGACGGCCACGGTGCAAGCGCGAGACATCGAGTCGCTTCCCACATGGGAGTTTTCCAACCATGTTCAATCGATCCTCGCGCGGCGTGGTTGCAACATGGGGGCGTGCCACGGGGCCTTGGCCGGCAAAGGTGGCTTCCGGCTCTCGCTTCGAGGCTACGATGCCAACGCCGATCATTTCAACATCACCAAACAAGACCGAGGGCGGCGCATCGAACTTAGCCAACCCGAACTCTCGCTTGTCTTGGCGAAGCCATGTGGCGATATGGAACATCAAGGAGGATTGCGACTGCCCAAGGAATCCGAGGACTATCGCATCCTGTTGGATTGGATTTCCAGCGGCGCACCCAAAACCCCTAGTGAAGCGCCGCAGTTGGTGAGGCTAGAAGTCTTGCCCGAAGCCATTCAGTCGGCACCCGGTCGCGAAGATCGCTTGAGCGTGCGGGCTCACTACTCCAATGGTCGCATCGAAGATGTGACGCGTTGGTCCAAATTCAGTTCCAGCGACGAGTCGGTCGCTACGGTGGACGAGCATGGTCAAGTCAAATCGGTCGGTCCTGGAGAAGGGACGATTGTGGCTTGGTTTGCCAGCCGCATCGTCTCAGCCAGAATGCGCATTCCTTTTTCGACGCAGGCCGTCGCGGCATCCAATTACGACGAGATTCGAGGCATGCTCGGCGGGAACAGTCCTATCGATGATCATGTCGCGCGGCAATTGGCGTCGTTGGGATTGCAGCCCTCGGAGCGGGTCGGCGATCTGGAGTTCCTCCGACGCAGCAGTTTGGACGCAACCGGAACGCTGCCGAGCCAAGCCCAAGTCGAATCGTTCTTGGCCGATACGTCCCCCGACAAACGCGCGAAGTGGATCGATGCGTTGCTTCAAAGCCCGGAGTTCGTCGACTACTGGGCGTATCGTTGGTCGGACATGCTCATGCTCAACAGCAATGTGTTGCGCACCGATGGCGTCCGGGCCTACTATCAATGGATCCGGGGCAATGTCGAGAAGAACACCCCTTGGGATGTGATGGTCCGCGAGATCCTCACCGCCCGTGGCGAAGCCCTCGAGAACGGGGCCACCAACTTCTATGCGATCAACCAAGACCCTGAAAGCATGACCGAGAATGCGTGCCAGGCATTCCTCGGCTTGTCGATCGGCTGTGCAAAGTGTCACAACCACCCTCTGGAGAAATGGACCAACGACCAGTACTACGCCATGGCCAACATGTTCGCTCGCGTCCGAGCCAAAGGTTGGGGAGGCGAAGTCCGCGATGGGGATGCCGCCAGAACGGTATTCGTCGTCGATCGCGGGGATTTGATCCAGCCGCTGCGGGGCAAACCCCAGCCCCCAGCACCCTTGGATGCTCCGCCATTGGATATCGATTCCCCCGAGGATCGCCGCATTCGGCTCGCCCAGTGGATGACTGCGCCCGAGAATCCGTACTTCACGCGCGCCATCGTCAACCGCGTTTGGGCCGCGTACTTGGGAATTGGCATCATCCAACCGGTCGACGATTTGCGAGCCAGCAACCCGGCGAGCAATCCGGCGCTGCTCAACGCCCTTTGCCAATCGCTGATAGCTGACCGGTACGACGTGAAGCAATTGATGCGCCGCATCATGAACTCCGAAACGTACCAGCGCAGCAGTGTGCCCAACGCCAGCAACCTCCATGACCACAAGTTCTTCTCTCGCTATTACCCACGCCGGTTGATGGCAGAAGTCATCCACGACGCGATCGCTTCGGTTACCGAAGTTCCGACCGAGTTCACGAAGCTCACGTTTTTGGGTGGGGACAAACGGGATACGAAGTTCTATCCCAAAGGAACGCGGGCGATCCAGTTGTTCGACTCGAGCGTCGACAATAACTTCCTGCGCACCTTTGGCCGCAACCAACGACGCATCACGTGCGAGTGCGAACGGAGCGATGAGCCGAGCGTGATTCAAGTCCTCAATCTCAGCAATGGGGATACCGTCAACAGCAAGCTCGCCGATCCCACCGGGATCATCGAAAAATGGATGACCCAGTATGCCAACGATCTTCCCGGATTGGTTCGGGCTGCGTACGTGCGCACGCTGAGCCGCGAACCGACGGACGCTGAGCTCGCCGGCCTGCTGCAAGAACTGCAGTCCAATGAAGGCGAGCGGCGAGTGATGATCGAGGATTTGCTGTGGAGCTTGATGTCTTCGCGAGAGTTTCTTTTCAACCACTAATGGGAATCCTGTCGCCGTGCGCGATTGCTAGGACACAATCTATGACGATGCGAATCTTGCTCTGTTGCTTCGGTTGGGTATTGGCCGCTACTACGTTTGCGGTCGCGGGAGACCCGATTCGGCATTCCTACCTCGTATTGGGTGGCAAGACAGCCATCGTGAATGAAGAAGGAGGAGTGGAACGGACCCTGCCGGGCGGTTCACGCGATGGCTTCGTGCTGCCGAATGGCAATGTGTTGGTTGCGTACAGCGACCGCGTGGAAGAGTTTGACTCCAAAGGAGCTGTGCTGTGGACATATCGGCTGGATCCCGCCAATCGAGAGATCGGTACGGCGCAGCGGCTTTACGATGGCAAGACGCTCGTGACCGAACTCGGGCCCAAGCCGCGTTTGCTCGAGATCGAAACGCCTTCGGGGAAAGTGGTGCACGAACTGGCCCTTCAGCCGGAGACGGACAATGCCCACATGCAAACGCGGATGGCGAGGCAGCTTCGAAATGGAAACTACCTCGTCCCTCATTTGTTGGCGTTTGCCATCAAGGAATACCGTCGCGATGGCACCGTCGCATCGGTTCTGCGCACCGACCTCGACGCGATCGGCGGTCGACCTGCAGAGAATTGGCCGTTCACGGCGATTCGATTGGATAACGGCAACACGCTCGTGTCCCTAACCCACGGCAATAAAGTCGTCGAGTTCGATCCGAAAGGCGGAATCGTCTGGCAAGTCACCAACGAGGAAGTTGGCGGTCTGTTCAAGGATCCGTGCGGTTCCCAGCGGTTGGCCAATGGCAATACCGTCGTTGGAAGCCATGGTGCGAACACCGGCGTTTCGATGGTGGAACTCACGCCTGAAAAGAAGATCGTCTGGACCAGCGATCACCCGATGGCTGCGGGAGTGCACCATTTCCAGATTCTGACGACCAACGGCCTGGGCGAACCCGGCATGCCGCTGAAGTGATCACGGCGATTTCGCAGTGGTCGTGAGTTGCTTTTCGATTTGCACAATGATGTCGATCAGTGCTTTGGCGGCTGGGGATAGCATCCGATGTTTCAAGGCGATGACGCCGTAGTGCAATCGCAACCACTTGGGGTGGCATGGAACGATTGCAAATTTGTTGCGACGAACATCCTCTTGAATCAATGCCAACGGAGCTGCGCCAATACCATCGCTGGCGGCGACCACGCGCCGGGTCGAGCTCAAATCGTCTACCACTACGGCAGGTAGGAAATCTCCTTGCTCGGCGTCCAGGTGCCCCGATCGCTTTAGGTCCTTTGGGAGGAACTGCACCATGCGTTTGGGGCCTCGGGTCGCCACCCACGGATATTCGACCACGTCTTCGATGTGGATGGTGGTCCGTTTCAAGAGAGGGTGTCGAGTCCGGCAGAAAAAGACCATCGCATGTTCGCCGATCAATGTCGCGCTGAGTTCCGAATGCGGATCCGCTACGCTTGACTCGGCCACGGCAAAATCAGATCGCCGGTTCAGCACATCGTCGGTGGCTTGTCGCCAGCCTTCGATTTTGAGATGGCATCGAAGTTTGGGATGTTGTTGGATGAGTTTGCCGACGGCCGGCGCCACGGAAAGTTCGGCAGGATACAGCCCCGCGGAGACGGTCAGTTCGCCGAGTTCCAGGCCTCGGAGCAAGGCGACCTCGCGGACCAGTTCGTCGCTGTCGAGCAGCAGTTTTTGGCCCCGTTCGAGCAGCAGTTGCCCAAATGCAGTGGGCTCGACACCTCCGCGCTGATGCCGTTCCATGAGCCGAACACCGAGTTCCTCCTCGAGTCCTTGCAAGGATCGGGTCAAGGCGGGCTGAGTGATGCCCAATGCCTCCGCAGCCCGTCCAAAGTGGCGGTGCTCGTCCAAGGCTACCAAATAACGCAGACTTCGCAGTGAAATGCTCATGACAAAAAGTTATCACAAATAGCATTTTCATGCATTGGACGAATAAACGATTTTCTTCTAAATTAGACAGCGGTGTCGCGAAATCGCAGCCCGCGAAATCCTGGCCAAAAAGCTGCTTGCTCGTTCGCGCAATGTGACGGTTTCCACAGCGTGCGAAGAAGCCTCCTCACAGCAATCGATTGCACACGTTTGGGGAGCGAGCTGGAAGGCATGCCAAGAACTTCGGCCGAGTGCTTTTGGAGGGCTGTTGAGGTTTCTCGATCCTCGTTGCTTACTGTTCCTCGTCTTACACAACAAGGTATGCATATGTCCCGACCATTCAGCTCGATGGCAATGGCCGCATGGCTGGCTCTCGTCGGCCTTTTCGGCTATTTCGAACCTCGATTGCACGCCCAGCAATCCTCCGCCAAGCCACCAAACATTTTGGTGATTTGGGGAGACGACATCGGTCAGTTCAACGTCAGCGCCTACAACCTTGGCATGATGGGGTACAAAACCCCCAACATCGACCGCATCGCTCGCGAAGGTGCTCTCTTCACCGATTGGTACGGCCAACAAAGTTGTACGGCTGGACGTGCTGCCTTTATCACCGGCCAATCCCCGATCCGCACCGGTCTGACCAAAGTCGGTTTGCCAGGCGCTCCCGAAGGGATGCAAAAAGAAGATCCCACGATCGCTACATTGCTGCGAGCCCGCGGCTACATGACGGGGCAGTTCGGCAAGAACCACCTCGGCGACCGCGATGAAATGTTGCCGACCAATCACGGCTTCGATGAATTCTACGGCAACCTCTATCACCTCAACGCAGAGGAAGAGCCCGAGCATCCCGACTATCCCAAGGGAGCCGAGTTCAAGAAGCGTTTCGGTCCCCGTGGCGTCATCCACAGCTTTGCCGATGGTCGCATCGTCGATACCGGTCCGTTGACCAAGAAGCGGATGGAAACCATCGATGAAGAAGTGAATACCAAAGCACTCGACTTCATGGAACGTGCTGCCAAGGCAAACAAGCCATTCTTCTTGTGGTGGAACTCGACGAAGATGCACATCTTCACCCATCTCAAGGAAGAGCTCGAAGGCAAGACCGGATTGGGTATCTACGCCGATGGCATGGCCGAACACGATCGTCAGGTCGGCGAAGTCCTCAAGAAACTCAAGGATCTCGGTCTCGAAGAAAACACCATCGTGATGTATTCGACCGATAACGGCGCAGAAGCGTTCACTTGGCCCGACGGGGGCACGACCATGTTCCGCGGCGAAAAGAACACGCAGTGGGAAGGTGGCTACCGCGTTCCATGCGCGATCCGCTGGCCTGGCACGATCAAGCCCGGCACGATCGTCAATGAGATCGGCGCTCACGAAGACATGTTGACCACGCTCTTGGTTGCCGCCGGTGACAAGACCGTCAAGGAAGACTTGCTCAAGGGACGCAAGGTTGGCGACCGAACCTACAAAGTCCATCTCGATGGCTACGATCTCGCGCCGGCTCTTCGCGGAGAAGCGCCGTGGCCACGTCAAGAATTCATCTACTGGACCGATGATGGCAGCGTGGCAGCTTTGCGCTACGGCAATTGGAAAGCGACGTTCCTCAAGCAGAACGCGCACGGCATGCACGTCTGGCAAGAGCCCTTTGAAGTCCTCCGAGCACCCACGCTGGTCAATTTGCGCATGGATCCTTTTGAGTTGGCCCAAGACATCGGCATGGATTATCAACGCTGGTACTTGGAACACATGTTCATGATCGCGCCCGCTGGTGCCTATGTCGGTCAGTGGCTGCAGAGCTTCCGAGAGTTCCCACCGCGCCAAAAGCCCGGCAGCTTCAACCTGGAAAAAGTCATGGAAGCGGTGACCAGCCAAAGCGGTTCTGGACGCTGAGCAAGGTGACTCGGTTTCGACACTAGATGAAAAAAAGCGGCGTTTGCTATACGTGGCAGACGCCGCTTTTTGCTTTCTATGGCCAAGGTTGCATTTCGCCGGATTATTTGGCCCATGCGTCAAGATCGTTGGAATCGTCAAAATCTCTCAATCCGGTAAACCCGATCGCCGAAGATATCCTCAACGAACGAAGTCGGATTTCGTTTGAGCGATTCAGCGTGAAGGGCAAGGCGAATGACAGCTATCGTTCGAACGATTGCATCGCTCTTGGCTGGCGCCCTGTTGGTTCACGCAAGCGGTCCTTTGGCTGCTCAAGAAACACCGGATCCTCTGCCGCTCGCACAGAAGAGCACGTTGGCAAGCGTCGAGCCCATGGAGGAGGGAACTCCCTCGGAATCGGGTTCGCCGCCATGGGCTAACGAAGAACTTCGCCCGATGTCGCCGCCGGCAGTGGACCCCAAATCAGGCGGCAGCGTCGCTCTGTTCAATCCCGCCAGCCGCATTCGCATTGGAGCGGGACTCGACGTGTTGACGGAGTTCAGCAGCGCCAGGGCCTTTCCTTCGGGCATTCCGCTTTTCCTGTTGCCCGCTTCGCCGTTCGGATTGGACACCAACTCCTTTGATGTGAACGCGCGTCAGAGTTATCTGAATGCCAATTACTCGGGGGCCAAGGTCGGGGATTTTGAGGCGGGGGCACAGATGTTGGTGTTTCTGCAGAATCACAACCTATCGGCAGACGATTACGGTCTGCTCGTCTATTACGCGTTTGCAGATCTGAAGAATCAAGATTGGCGATTCGCGGCAGGCCTCCAGCAAGACGTTTTCAATCCGGTCAGTCCGACCATCATTTATTTGACGAAGATGTACGCATCTGGAAACACGGGATCGTATCGCGGTCAGCTTCGCGCTGAGCGTTTCTTCCAGGACGACGATGCCGCCGGGCTGACCATCCAAGCGGCCCTTAGCGACCCGATCTCAACGCTGGTTACCTCGGACTCGCGTCGGATCACCGAGGACAACGGATGGCCGAATGTCGAGGGGCGAATGGAGGTTGGTTTTGGGGAACGCCGGGCCATACAAGGTGTGACAACCCGACCATTGGAGATCGGGCTTTCCGGCGTCGTGGGTCAATTCCGAACCACGCGCACCCTTTTTGCCGATCCATCGACGTTGCCACCACGAGCGGTCATCGACACGTGGGGACTCGGGGCGGATGCAGAGTGGTTTGTCACCGATCGCTTCGGGGCTCGCGGCGAGTACACCATCGGTCAGGCTCTCGGTGAGTACAACGGTGGGATTTTGCAAAGCTTCAACCCCGAGACATTTCAAGAGATCCGCACGCAGGGAGGCTTTGGAGAAGTCTTTTACTTTGCGACACCCGCGTTCCATGTGCATGTCGGCTATGGATGCGATCATCCCCGCGCGAGCGATCTGGCTCCGACGCAGATCCGAAGAAACCAAACCTACTTTGTGAACTTCGTGTGGGATGTGACCAAGTCGGTGCAGTTAGGACTGGAACTCGACTATCGCAAAACCGACTTCTTCCAATTCTCGCCGAACGGCTTCTTGGACAACGAGGGATTCATCCTCGGGAATCGCTTCTTGATGAAGTTCTGATACAGCCCAGCGATGGCGCGCGGCTCTTCTGCGCGAATGGCCTTGAATCTGAGACAGCGGGTTGCGTCGGGCGGAGGGCTATACGTGTTCCGTAACGACAGCGCGCGTCTGTCTTATGCGCGTACCTTCTCGCGGTGTTTGCGAAAACTAAAAACGCGAAAAATCGGTTTGAATCCAGATGTCCAGGGGAGACGGACTTCGCGAGCATCGCACTGTTGTATCGCTTTCTGGAACTTGCCGTCTCGCTTCACGCCATCTTCAGGTTGAGACCGTAGAGTTTGAGAGAAGTGCTCACACACACTTGCGTCTCATCTCTTCTCGTCTCTTCGTTCGGAGGAATGGAACATGGATTCCAATCGCAAGTTTCTACGCGTTTTGATGCTCGAGTCTCTCCAGCCACGTGAACTGATGGCGATCGATTTGGGGGCGATCGCAAGGTCCGGACCCTTGCCAACCTATTCCATCGATGGCACCGGGAACAATGTCTCTCAAGCCCAATGGGGTTCCACCGACGAAAACTTCCTTCGGTTGACTCCCGCCCAGTATGCCGATGGAATCGCATCACCCAACGGTGCAGATCGGCCGAGTCCTCGCGCCATCAGCAATGCCGTCGCGGACCAAGGGGATACAGACATCATCAGCAATCGCAACCTAGCAGCCTTCATGTACGCTTGGGGGCAATTCATCGATCACGACCTTGGACTGACGCCGACCGGTTCCACCGAGAAGATGACGATCGCGATTCCAAAGGGGGATCCCTACTTCGATCCCACCGGAACGGGTAGTCAAGTCATGACTGCTAGCCGTTCCAGTTATGATCCGGCGTCCGGAACCAGTCCGTCCAATCCTCGCCAGCAAACGAATGCGTTAACGGCTTGGATCGATGGATCGATGGTCTATGGCTCCGATACGAAAACGGCCGACGCGCTGCGGACATTCCAGGGTGGCAAGCTCAAGATGGACGCGTCGGGCATGCTGCCGCTGAACAATGCGGCCAACTTTCCAAATGGTACGGTCGCTCAAGCCAACGGGTCTCCCCGCATACCCGATGATCAAATGTTCGCCGCAGGTGATGTTCGAGCGAATGAAAACATCGAGCTCACCAGCATCCACACGTTGTTCGTTCGCGAGCACAATCGGATCGCTACGGATTTGGCAAAGCAAAATCCTAAGCTGACGGACCAAGAGCTGTACTTGAGAGCGAGGGCCATGGTCATCGCCGAGATTCAAGCCATCACCTACAACGAATGGCTGCCGGCGTTGCTCGGTTCGAACGCGATTCGGCCTTATGCGGGCTACAACGCCAAGGTCAATCCACAACTCTCCAACGAGTTCTCGACGGCGGCATTCCGATTCGGGCATAGTTTGCTCGGGGACGATGTCGAGTTCCTTGACAGCAACGGCCGACCGATCGCTGAGGACATGGCATTGAGCGATGCGTTCTTTAATCCAACCGTGTTGAGCAAGGTTCCCATCGAGTCGATCTTCAAGTACCTGGCTAGCGATCCGTCGTCGGAGTTGGACTCGAAGGTGGTCGGCAGTGTGCGCAACTTCTTGTTCGGACCTCCTGGAGCAGGTGGACTCGATCTGGCAAGTCTCAACATTCAGCGCGGCCGCGACCATGGGTTGGCGGACTATAACACGGTGAGGCAAGCGTTGGGATTGCCCAAAGTGAAGGCCTTTTCCGAGATCACTCGCAACACCGATCTGCAATCGAAACTGGCGCAGTTGTATGGCTCAGTCGACAAAATCGATTTGTGGGTTGGCATCCTGGCGGAGAACCATCTCCCAGGGGCCAGCGTCGGGCCCACAGGCAGCCGCATCATCTCCGAGCAGTTCGAACGCATTCGCAATGGCGATCGATTCTGGTATCAGAATGCATTCTCTGGGCAACTGCTTCGGAACCTGCAATCGACTCGACTCTCGGACGTGATCACCCGAAACACTCCTCTGAAGAATGTGCAAGCCAATGTCTTTGTGTTTGCAGCAAGCATCGAAGGAACCGTGTTTTCAGATCGCAATCGAGACAATCGTCGGGGGGCGGGCGAAGCGGCCCTTGGGGGGTGGACCGTGGTGCTGGTGAACTCCGATGGGCAAACGGTTGCTACTGCGTTGACGCGTCCCGATGGTCGCTACCGCTTTGATGTGCAAAGCGGTGTGCGCACGGACAAGTACGCGGTTCGGGTGACCAAGGACAACCGCGGTGGAGTGCTCAACCCACCTCTCGCACGCGCTGCGGTCATCACTCGAGGGGACCAAGCCCTGCAGAACATCGATTTCGCAGTGCCACCTCCTTCGAATGCGCCCGGCAATGGCCGCATGGCAATCAGCGCTGCCGCACCTGCAGTCGCCAGCAGCACAGCGGCGGTGGATCTGGCTTTCGCAGATTCGATTCGCAAGCGGCAAAATGGATAGCCCGCTCGCGCCTGCAAATCGATGCGAGCGTTGAGTCGAAGTGAAGCAAGCGTGTTCGGCATCTATTCACCGATGCTGAATGCGCTGGGGCCGAATGCGCGGGGGATGGACTTGTCCATCGAGCAGGGGCGTTGTCGACGCTCGAGACGATTGCCTTTGGCCCTTACGGGGTGGTCAATAGATCATAGTGCTCGCGGACTTCCTTGCTCGGCTTCTCTTGGATCATGCCTTTCATTTCATCGATAAAGGTGAAGCCGCAGTTGCGCATCGAATCCAACCCGTAGAGTTGAAGAAAGAAAGGCTCCCTGTCGGGGATGGTTTCCCTGCCGTCGCGGGACTGTCGGTCCAACGCATCGTACTGCGTTTGAACCAGTCGTTCGAGTTCGACGATGCGATCGTTCATCGCCGCGTTGACGGCTTCTTGAATGGACTCGTTGGTCGCTCTTTCTCCTCGCGGCCAACGCGCCCAGCATTCCAAGGGGGCAGTCAAGACACGCAGAATGATTTGCCGCAATCTCGGGTCGGTACTGATCGACACGTGGTCGAACTCATGCAGCACCAACGGATCGGACCAAGGTTCGCGCGGTTGCATCCAGGACATGAAGTAGAGGTCGTGCGACAGATGCATTTCCGGAATGCGGACCTTGGCCCGCACGCGGGCTTTCATGCGATCCTTGTCCTCTTCATCCAATCTCGGATCGCCGACTTTGTATTGGTACTTCGTTTCCGCGTGGATTCGAAAAAACGTCAACGCTTGCTTGCGAGCGCGGCGCAATCGTTCGTCGTCGATACCGATGCGGACGCGGCCCAGCTTCGCCAGTTGGCTCAATCCCTCGGGTGCTGTTTCCAGCCATGGGTGTGTCTCGGTCAGAGACGCTTCTCCCTGGGGATTCGGCGAGGCAGGCGCGGAGTTGGTTGGCGAAGAGGAGGCTGGCGAGCTCTCCTGCGCCAGCATCGGCAAACTCCAGCCAAGTCCGATGGCTAGCGCGACGAGCGAACGTTCGTACCAATGCTTTCCTGAATTCATCGCGCCCGAACCGTGCTGTGCGTGCTGCTGTTCGATGCGACGCAGTTCGCCACCGCGTCTCCGTTCTGCGACGCATTCTAACGCGGTGCCCGCCGATGCACAGAAACCGATCGACGCAATTCGCGAGGATCCTAGGCAAACTCAGAAATCGCCAGTAAAACAGACGTTCGCACGAGAGCAGGCACACGAGGAGCACCATGGCAAAAAAAGCCAAAAGAACGGTCGAGGAAGACGAAAAAGAGGTCCCCATCCAAGGCAAGGATGTGGAGACGATGAACAAACTCCAACGATTGGCGGCAGGCGTGGCTGAAATCGCCAAAAAACGCCGCGATCCCTACCTCGAAGTCCCCTCGCGGTCCCTTTCCAACAGCCATTTCAATCGCAAGAAGCGACACATCGAAATGGGGGCGAAGACCAACCGCCGCGAGTTGTTCAATTTGAATCAAGCCCGCTCTTACATGCAGACGCTGCTGGTTGGGAGCGGATGCTCGCGCTTGATTCGCCAAGGCAAATCGACCAGCATCCGGGGCATGTACTACATGCTCAAACATGCCATCGACGGAACCAAAGAGAATACGTTCGAGGACCAGGGGGAGTCGGATACCGTCATCGAAGACTTGGAAGTCATCACCGGGGCGATGCGCGAAGAACTCCACCTCTACGCGGAGCCCAAGGGAGCGCTCGCAGGACCGATCGTCATCGTTGACGGGGAAAATGAGCTGGATGCTGCCCGCATGGGGGCTGCCGGCTATCCGATTCCCAGCATCGTCGAACCCGATCGCGTGAAGATCAAAAAGTGCGAAGCCAAATTCATCCTTCACGTCGAAAAGGGTACGGTCTGGCAACGCTTCAACGAAGACAAGTTTTGGCAGAAGCACAAGTGCATCGTTTCGCACGGTGGGGGACAACCGTCGCGCGGCGTCCGCCGCATGCTGTTCCGATTGCACAACGAGTTCAAGCTCCCGGTGTTCTGTTTGCTCGACAATGACCCTTGGGGATACTACATCTACAGCGTGATCAAGCAAGGCTCCATCAACCTGGCCTTTGAAAGCATGCGGATGGCAATCCCGGAAGCCAAGTTCCTCGGATTGCGCAGCATCGATTACGAACGCTGCCAATTGAAGGAGAACGTCACCATCAAGCTCGACGAAAAGGACAAGAATCGGGCCAAGCAAATCGCTTCGTATCCTTGGTTCGCGGACAAGAAACCGTGGCAGGCCGAAATCCAGAAGATGATCGACAACAACTTCAAACTGGAAGTCGAAGCCTTGATCAGCCGGGACATCAGCTACGTCACGGAACGCTACGTTCCCGAACGCTTGGCAGCGAACGATTGGCTGGACTGACGTTGAGTCCGAATCCATCATACGGTTCCTAGCACGAGAACCGTTCGCAGGCGATCGGCCTGTGGAGCTTGCTACCAAACAGCCAGCAGACCTGTGTCGTCTGGAGTTTGCTGCTGCGTGCACCGACCGTTCCAGTCCATCCCTTCTTTAGCTCCTCCCAAAGGCCAAATCATGTCCGATTCCATGTTGCGACACTCGCCGTTGAATTTGCAAGCCGTCAAGGAGTTGCTGAAAGCTCGCGGTGTGGATAAACGCCCCGATGTTGAAGATCCAGCTCTGATCGAAGTCGCATTGGAAGTCGCCAAGCAGCTCCAGCAGCGGGCGTCGCAATTGCAAACGCCGCAAGAGCGACGCCAGCAAGCCGAGCTCGATCGGATGCTGCAACATCCGGAAGACAAGACGACCCTGACCCAGATCACCGATCAGAGCTTCCGAAGCAATTCTCCTGGTCGGGTTGTCGATCAGATGGTCCACATCCTGGATGTGCAAGGCGTGCCGAGGTTCTTCAGCATGTTTGACCAAGCCTTGCTCAAAGGCTTCCAATCGTTCGGCGAGTACATGCCGGGGGTCGCCGTCCCGATGGTCAAAGAAAAGATGCGCAAGGAAACGGCCAATGTGATCTTGCCGGCGGAAAAAGACAATCTGTGCGGACACTTGCGCGAGCGCACGCGCGAGGGTGTTCGGATGAACGTCAATTTCTTGGGAGAAGCCATCCTCGGCGAAAAGGAGTCGCGAAGACGTCTGGATCGGTACTTGGCCGTTTTGCAGTTGCCTGAAATCGAATGCGTCTCGATCAAGATCTCCACGCTCTATTCGCAGATCTCCGCGCTGGCTCGCAAGAACACGATCCGCGTGGTTTCGGATCGATTGGAGCTGCTCTATCGCGCGGCGGCGAAAGAGGTGTTCGTGCGACCCGATGGATCGCGCGTTCCCAAGTTCGTGTACTTAGACATGGAGGAGTACCGCGACCTGTACCTGACGGCCGAGATCTTCATGCAGACCCTTTCGCGACCCGGTCTGCGCGATGTGCATGGTGGGATCGCGTTGCAAGCCTATGTGCCCGATTCGTCGCTCGTTCAAGAGTCGATCACGGAGTGGGCGCGAAAGCGGGTGGCGGATGGGGGGGCTCCCATCACGATTCGAATCGTGAAAGGGGCCAACATGGAAATGGAACGGGTGGAAGCATCGTTGCGAGGATGGCCCCAAGCGCCCTACCGATCGAAGCTTGAAACAGACGCCAATTACAAACGCATGCTGCGTTATGGGATGCGGTCGGAGAATGCGACCGCCGTTCGATTGGGGATCGCTTCCCACAATCTATTCGATCTCGCGTACGGCATGGTTCTAGCTGTCGCTTGCGACGCGCTGGACCGCGTGCAATTCGAGATGCTCGAAGGGATGGCCAACCATCAACGCCGAGCCATGTTCGAGTTGTCCCGCAGCATGTTGCTCTATGCGCCCGCCTGCTATCGAGAAGAGTTCATCAACGCGATCGGGTATCTGATTCGGCGATTGGACGAGAACACCGGCCCCGATAACTTCCTGCGTCATGCCTTCCGTATTCAAGCCGGTAGCGCGACGTGGCAACGCCTTGAAAACGGGTTTTTGGAATCGATCGAACGCATTCCCGAAGTTTCCAACAAACCTCGCCGCAACCAAGATCGCAACCAGCCTCCTGCCGCACCGCAGCCGCTGCGTCGCTGGACCGAATTGGTCAACGAACCCGACACCGACTTTTCTGTTCCGGCCAATTCCGTGTGGGCTGCGGGCATCATCGATCGATGGATCGGGCGATGCGATGCGAATGCCACCCGAGTGCCATTGTCGTTGGGCAATCAAGAGATATCCGGCGAAGGTCCCGAATACCTCTCGATGGATCCCTCGCGTCCGGGGGTTGTGGCTGCCAAATATCACCAAGCATCCGAGCGGCAATTGCAACAGGCTGCCGACGTGCTCGTGTCCGATCCCTCGGGCTGGAAATCGACCGATCCTGCGGAACGCTATCGCATCTTGCGAAATGTTGCGCAGGAGCTTCGCATGGCGCGCGGGGATTTGGTCGGCGCCGCTATGGCGGACGCAGGCAAGACTGTTTTGGAGAGCGATCCCGAGATCAGCGAAGCCATCGACTTTGTCGAGTTCTACGCGCGTTGCGCCTTGGATCTTTCGCGCGATCGCCATGTGGTGGCGCGCCCCGCCGGACCTGTTGTGGTGATCAGTCCATGGAACTTCCCGATCGCCATCCCATGCGGCGGGATCGCTTCGGCATTAGCGGCGGGCAATACGGTGATTCTCAAGCCCGCCTCGGATACGGTGTTGCCCGCTTACTTGATGTGCCAGTGTTTCTGGAAGGCAGGAGTGCCCCGCGAGGCACTGCAGTTCCTGCCGTGCAGCGGTTCGCTGGTGGGGCAGCATCTGCTCAAGCGGCCCGAGATCGCGCGCGTCATCTTGACCGGTGGCACGGAAACCGCATTGCAGATGCTTCGAGCCACGCCGCATTTGAAACTGTTTGCAGAAACCGGAGGCAAGAACGCCACCATCGTCAGCAGTCTGAGCGACCGGGATCTCGCCATCAAGGACGTCTTGCACAGCGCCTTCTCGCACTCCGGCCAAAAGTGCAGTGCGACTTCGCTGCTGCTGCTGGAACGCGAGGTCTTCGAAAGCGAAGAGTTCAAGGAGCAATTTGCCGATGCGGTGACCAGTCTCAAAGTCGGGTCCGCATGGGATGTGGCCAACAAGATGGGGCCGCTCATCCGACCCCCTGCAGGGGATTTGCTGCGAGGACTCAAGGAGTTGGAGCACGGCGAACACTGGCTGGTCATGCCGACGCAGCAAGGGGACAACCCGTGCCTGTACTCGCCGGGCGTCAAGTGGAACGTCACTCCCGGGAACTTTACGCACATGACCGAATTGTTCGGCCCGGTGCTGGGGGTGATGTCCTATCGCCGGTTGGAAGAGGCCATCGAGGTCGTCAATGCGACCGGCTATGGTTTGACGAGCGGATTGGAATCTCTCGACGACCGCGAACAGCAAGTCTGGAAACAACGTATTCGGGCTGGCAACCTGTACATCAATCGACCGACCACCGGAGCGATCGTGTTGCGCCAACCGTTCGGAGGGATGGGGAAAAGCGCGTTTGGACCTGGTACTAAAGCCGGCGGTCCAAACTACGTCACCATGCTTGCCGATCTCACCGATACACCGACCAACGATCTGCCTGCCTCGGATGCAAAGCCGCAGTTGCAAGTGTTGCTGGATTTTTGGAATCGATTGGAAAGCTCGAGCCGAAAGCTGCTGGAACTGCCCAACGCTTCGGTGGAAGACGTGTCGCGACTTCGCCGCGCGCTGCCCCGATACGATCAATTCGCTCGGGAAGAAATCCTCGTCGAACACGATCATTTTAAGCTGATCGGTCAAGACAACTTCCGCCGATACCTGCCGGTCATTCCCATGCGGATTCGCGTGCATCAGGCCGACAGCGTTTGGGAAATCGCCGCTCGCTGCGCAGCTGCAGTGGCTGCCGGTTGCCGCGCTACCGTGTCGCATAACCCGAACCTTGAGAACAAGATCATCGATACGCTCGAGCAACTGACTTTGCCCTGGGCTGGTCGGATCGAGTTCGTGGAAGAGTCCGATACCGAACTCGAAATGGCCATGCGCGAAGGCCGAGCGCCTCGTATTCGTTATGCCGCTGCCGATCGAGTTCCAGAGTCGATTCGTCGTATTGCAAACGAACAGTTCGTCTACATCGCCGATGCACCCGTCTTGGCGAGTGGGCAGGAACTGCTTTGGTACATCGTCGAACAAAGCGTTTCGTTCGATTACCACCGTTACGGCAACCTCGGTCCGCGCGGAGATGAACCGCGCAGTGCGGTCTTCTAGTACGCATACGGTCTCGAGCATCCTGCGCTGTCGGCAGTTCTTGTCGGTGCCCGTCACAACCGTCATGGACCGCCTTCGTTCGAACGCCCAATACAGTCGCTACAGTCCGTATGCTGCGATACCCCGGCAAGGCCTACAAGGCTTTGTCCGGGCCGAGGCAATCCTCGCCAGTTCCATTGCAATGGTTCCCCGATGCCATCCGAGACACCAACGGAGGGACTTCTCCGGAATGTCCCGCGTCGATGTATTCAGAGCATTGAGCCATGGCGATCATGAAGAACCGTTGGAACGGCTGGAAAACTTTCACTGCTTGGTTGGCTCTATTGCTGGGCAGCGGCAGCCCGTGGGCCATCTCCCAAGAGTTTCAACGACCCGTTGCGACCAACGATGCATCCAGGGACGCCAAGCGCACCGGTTCGGGCATCGTGGCTCCGGTCCATTCGAATCGCGCCAACTCTGCCAACATCGGTACGGTGGATTGGCGACATCGCGACGAGCAATATGCCCAGCTCTCCGAAGAAGTCGATCTGCTTGAACGCCAAACGATGTTGCTTCGTAGAGCCGTCCGTTTGGTCAATCCGACCGTCGTGCACATCGAAGCCATCAAAGAAGAAAACGCGGCCGATACACCTCGACAAGAATGGCGGCCCGAGACGAAAGGGGCCAAGACGGAATCCCGAAAAGTCGAAGAAGCAGGCTCTGGAGTGGTCGTGCAAATCGGGAGCGGCAACTTCATCCTCACCAATCGGCACGTCATTCAGTCTGCGGCACTGCAAAACATTCGAGTTGAGACGTTCGAAGGCATTCCCCTCAAAGTCGAACGCGTATGGGAAGACCCATCCACCGATCTGGCGGTGATTGATGTCGGCCGGCGGGATTTGCCGATCGCCAGAATTGGAGACAGTCGCAACTTGGAAATGGGAGACCACGTGTTTGCGGTCGGTAGCCCCTTCGGCTTGAATCATTCCGTCAGCTACGGGATCGTCAGCGCTAAGGGCCGACGCAACTTGGAACTGGGCAGCAAGTCGATCGTTTACCAAGACTTCATTCAAACCGACGCAGCCATCAATCCTGGCAACAGCGGAGGCCCGCTGATGAGCATGCGCGGGGAAGTCGTCGGCATCAACACCGCGATCGCCAGCAACTCCGGGGGCAACGAAGGAATCGGATTTGCCATTCCTATCAACATTGCCATGAACGTGGCCAAACAGCTCGTCGAGCGAGGCACCGTGCAACGATCGTATCTCGGAGTGAGCGTCGAACGCGCGTTCAACATCGATTCCGGGGTGGGAGCGTACTCTCAACGACCCCGCGGGGCGTTTGTCAAAGTCATCAAGCCCAACAGCCCTGCAGAAATGGCCGGCATCCGCTACGGCGACATCATCTTGGAGTTTGACGGAACGTTGGTCGACAACGACGAGCATTTGGTCCAACTCGTTGGCCTCACGCCGTTCGGCCGCCCCATCGAAGTCATCGTGCTCCGGGAAACCTCGCGGCTTCGCATTCCCGTCGAGTTGGTCGCCAGTCCCTCGCCTCAGTAAGTCGCATTCGGGACGATTCGCGGAAACCACAGGCCAGGGCTAAAGCGAAAAACCGCTCGATGCAAGCATTGAAAAGTACTGCGATAGTCCGCCGGGCGGCCTGCGGCGCGGCTCCGGGGAGGGTGAGCTCTTCCCCCCCATTTGGGATAGCAGAAAAGCCCCATCCGTTAGCGTCGGTGTAAAGCCGGAAATCTTGACACTAACGGAAACGCAAGGTAATCTTCGGGGTGTCTCTCGCATCCGATTGCAGTGGAGCGCACATTCATTCATTTCTTTTTGTGGAGATTCCTTTCCATGACTCAGCGCAAGAGATCGGGTTTTACCCTGGTCGAACTCCTGGTTGTCATTGCCATCATCGGCATTTTGGTGGGGCTGTTGCTGCCCGCAGTCCAGTCGGCTCGTGAAGCCGCTCGACGCATGTCCTGCTCGAACAACATCCGTCAGGTCGGATTGGCGCTGCTCAATTACGAGTCGGCGTACAAGAAGCTGCCACCGGGGACTGCCGGACCTGCATCCCGAAATCCTTGGACCGTTGTGGACGAAGATCTCAACGTGGGCCGAGTCGGCATCAACCGTTATTCGTTCCTCGTGGCCGTATTGCCCAACATGGAGCAAACGGCTCTCTACGGACAAATCCAGAATCAGACCCCCTACTTCCGCTCGACCTGGGACCTGGGAGGTAACTTCACTCCGTGGCGCACTCAGATCGCAGGTCTGCGATGCCCATCGGACCCAGGCAAGATGAACGTTGACGCCAACTGGGACTACGACGGAACGGGCCGAACCAACTACGTCGCATGCTACGGCGATACCGTGGTCAACATGAACCACATGTGGCACCCAGCCGCCACCCGCGGTGCATTCCAAGGCCGCTACGCGCGTCGCTTGTCGGAATTGACCGACGGTTCGGCTTACACGATCTTGATCGGTGAAGTCGCAACCACACCCTCGATGAATCTGGGCAATGGTCAAGGTAAGTTGCGAATTCAAGGATCGCGTTGGCAAGGCGCAGGATCGCAAAACGTACGTATTCCGATCGGTTGCAAACGTGTTCAACTGGGCGACAAATACAACCCAGCCATGGTCACTCAAAACCAACTGTATCATTCGCAGGGCATGCGTTGGCATGATGGCGATCACAATCACGCATCGTTCCAAACGATCCTTCCTCCCAACTCTCCGTCCTGCAACGAGTCCCTTTGGAACTGGGGTGTTGGATCGGCATCGAGCTACCACGGATCCGGGGCACACGTCGCCTTCGCCGACAACAACGTCCGCTTCATTCCCAACTCCATCGATGCAGGCGATCCGAGCCGAGAAGCTCCGGAAGGGATCGATGGTGCCCGCTCCAACCAACCGAGCCCGTACGGTGCTTGGGGAGCCATGGGAACCAAGGATGCCGGCGATAACTGGGACGCGGCCAGCATCGAGTAACGCTCTGGCAACGGTTTCCTGATTCGTTTATGCGACATGCAAACGCTCGCCCGAAGGTGTTTCGGGCGAGCGTTTTTCTTTGGCTCTAGGACTACTTCCTGAGTCTTCGGTTGGTTATCGTATCAAGCCAATGCGTGGATGTTCTGGGGGCACGCGGTCGCTTCTCCAGCAGATACGCGGAGTCCAGCCACTTGACGAAAGCAACTCATGGAAATCGACGTAAACACCGCCAAATGTTGGCTCGATCGCGGTACCAGCGATGATGGACTCCCCGTTGTCTTCATCGATTGCCGAGAACCCTCCGAGGTACAAACGGCGAGCATCCCAGGAACGGAATTAGCGCCCATGAGCCAATGGCCACCGCCGAGCGACCAGACCGACACTTGGTCGGGCAAGCAGATCGTGGTCTTTTGCCATCATGGCGGCAGGTCGCTACGCGTGGCCATGTGGATGCGCCAGAATGGATTCCCCAACAGCCTGAGCATGGCGGGCGGCATCGATCGCTGGAGTCTCGACATCGATCCCTTGGTGCCTCGCTACTAAACGCTTGTCCGCAACGTTTCGGCCTCGTTTGTGGATGCCAGTTTCGATTGCGGCTGGCAGATGTGTTTTGGGCCGTTGCGAATGCACCCGAAGCCCCTGTTTCGATAACGGAGTTCTATCGTGAAAACATTGTCTCTCGTCCTCGGACTGTCCCTACTCGCTTTTTTCGTCATGCCACAGCAAACTCCCCAAGACAACCTCAAGGCTTATCCCCAGGCACAACCAGGAATGAAACGTTGCGTGCTTTATCTTCCCGAGCAGGAGAACGAGTACGATTTTCGCGTGGAAGTCCAAGTTGGCAAAACGATTGAAACCGACCCGATCAATCGCTTTTTCTTTGGGGGGGAGCTCAAGGAAGAAGCGATCCAGGGCTGGGGATTTCCAAAGTACATCGTGCCGGATCTGGGACCGATGGGGGGCACCTTGATCGGCGTCGATCCCTCCACTCCAAAAGTCAAGCGGTTCATTACGCTAGGCGGCGAACCAAAGCTGCTGCGTTACAACAGCAAGCTACCGCTGGTCGTGTACGTGCCCAAGGATGCTGAAGTACGAACGCGAATCTGGAAATGCGAACCCGAAGGCGAAGCGATGCCTGAGGGATGATGCCCGAGCGGGCAATCCCGACCGATGATTGCCGAGGGACAAAGCCACGAACGCTGCATCGCTCGGACGTTCGGAATCGCTACGGGGGCGGCGCGCATCGCGATCGCGGGAACCGTGGAGGCTAGAAGCGAACGCGGTACCGAACGCCCTCCAGCTCGTAGCTGGCGCTTTGCCAATCGACTCGCAACTCGGAATCCCCGCCAGCCAACTCTCGGATCAGATTGCCGCGTCGACGCGCGGGTGAGTCGCTAGGGGGAGCGCGGCGTGCTCGTGCAATCTCGGAGTCCTTCACGATCGGGGATAATTGCAGGAAGTTTGCAAGCTGCCGATGGTAGCCAGCGTCGGAGAGTTCGTGGTACCGAATGTCGATCTTCTTCTTGATCGCCCATGCGGTTTCTCCCTCCATTTGCTGCAACAACCACAATTTGCTCAGCCAATCGATCCTTCCGACCAGGGTGGTCGGCAAGGCCTGCTCTGCGGTGGGCTTCATCACCATTTGGTTCAACGTGGTCTGCCACTGCTGAACGATTTCCCAGGCTTCGACCGGAACATCGCTTCGGTGATGCAACCATCGCTTGATGTGCTTCAAGTAGGTGCGCTGGATGTCCTTGGCTGAGACATCGTACCCACGGCGGTCGCAGACCGTTCGGACCAGCATCCAATCGCGGGCGTACTCACGCATGGCTTCGATAGGAGATCGCAACCTAGGTGTATCGTGGGGATCTTCGCTTTCGATCCAATCGAGCACCAACGCGGTTACCCCCAACCGCAGATACTGGGATTGTTGGCACATCCCGGAGTCGCCGATCGCCAGTTCGACGCGCTGGGTCGATCGGAACAAACGGAAGTATCGAGACAGAGACCAGAAGGGTCCCGAAAACAATTCTCGCAACATGGAATCGCAGCGGAACATCGGTCGTTCGCTACCGTAACTGCCAAATCCGATCATGCAATCCACATCGGCCGCGCGCTGGCTGACCCAAAAGCGACTGTCGTCGTCGATGTAACCCGCTCCGTCGAGGATGCACCGCGACGACAGAAACGCGGCCATCGCTCGCCGATGGGGACGCAACAATGCCGCTGCGATCAATCCGCGGAACGCAAACGCGATGGGGCGATGCAAGCAACGCAGTCCCAAGGCGGTGCATTGCAACCAGCGCGCCGACAGGAAGTGCTCCGGCATGGGGGCCGTATCGCTGTCGGTTGCATCCTCGCTCCCTCCTGCTTCCGACGCGACGGAGTCGCTGCGTACATCGGTCACCGTATCGTGATCCAGGCTGTTCCCTTGTTCCGAGCGTGAGGGGCTCTGGGCCGCAGCCCTGCCCATGCCTAATTTGCGGTACAACCTTCGAACGAACTGCTCCGTTCCCCACGCCGAGTAAATGCAACCCATCCAAGTCAAGGCTGCGATGCGATAGGCCAGAATCAAGGGGAGCAAAAGCAGCAACCCGATCCACCACAGCACCAGCCATCCACCTCGCGCGATGCGGACATCGTACGATTCATGCTGCCCCAACGTGTGGCCATGTGCATCGGTATTGGATTTGATCAGCGACCAAGTCGTTTCGGTGTGATGCTGAGCAAAGGCGGCTTCGATGAGCTGCTCATTGGCCAGTTCGTAGGCGAGCACGTCGCGCGGGCTGCAACACTCTGGAGTGGCAGTCTCGAACAAAGCCGAGTGAAGATCCGCATGCGAACCGGTCTCGAGAGAAATACTCGAGCCATTGGCCATGAAGTGACGCAAAGGACTATTCAAACTGGGGGCAATCGGCAACTGCATCGCCAGATCGCTCACCAAATCGATGTAGTCTGCGAGCGCATCGCGTGGTTGATCGTGCGGATGCCGAACGAAGTACTCGCATTCCAGGCCCAGTCGGCGTGCGAGCAACGGGGCTTCATTCGCCCGACTGCCCAGCGTCGACTTGGTCCAGATACTCTCGCGTTTGCGACGAAGAATCTTGTTCAACGGCAACCACCCACTCTTTCAATCGAGCCGAGGTCGCCCACCCCGCTCGATCTTCATTGGAATTGGAAACGGTGGGATCGCTGCTCGCTTGGCAAGCACTTCCCATCGCGGTTTGGCCCATCGCAGTTTGACTCGGTTCAGACATCGATTGTGGCGTCCTGTTTTTGCCGGTTGGGCTCGTTGGAACGTTGGTCCCTCGTCCATTGTATCGCGTTTCGAGCAGAGTCGGCAATTTCTTTTTCACTTCGCTCAAAGGCCGTTTCCTCGCAGCGAGCATGCATTAGGCGTGTTGCACCAAATGGCTGCGGTGGCATCCGAGACAGACATGGGCCGTGGTGTGGAGCGGGAGAATCGACCCACGGATCGGGGTTGCTAGAGACCAAAGCATCCCAACCTATCCATGGCAGGCCGAGACCATCAGGCGATTAGGAATATGCTCAGATCTCAAGTATTCCGAGAAGAAAGCGGCTTTGCAGCCATCGGCAACGGTCAAACGCGGTGGCGAGAATGTTCCAGCGATTGCCATTGAACGTTGGTGGGAGGCTTGGGCGACGAAGGGCCACCCCATCGACCGAAGTACTCAATAGCCATGAAGACGCATGCCAGCAACATAAAAATGTTCGCCAGGATGATCATCATCGTATAGATCGAGATCGGTTGCTTCGTCATGTCTGTAGCCGTCGAACGAATTGGGGTAGGAGAGTCGTGTCGAGGGACGCTGCGCGGACTGGCTGCATCCCTAGTCGAAGCATAGCACCTGGATTAGTAGACTTTGGCCGAAACGCGGTCACCCGCTTGGATATATCCCTTGCGGAATGCCGGGATGATCTTTCCGACGGCTTTGTCTTCGACGACCGATCGGATTTCGATGCGACCCAAGTAGGACCCGTTTCGGTAAACGTCGAGTTTATGGCCTTCGCGGATGCCGTCATCGCGGCCGATCGAGACTTCAACCGATTGATCGCCGCCCACCGCCAAGACCACTCCCTTAAGATCGCTTGGGGGAACGTCATCCGGATCGGTGATGCCAGCCGACTTCAACGCGGCGCCACGGACTTCGGCCAACGCCTGGAAGCGGGTCGATTGGTCTCGCAAGCTATCGATTTCCGATTGCAAGTCGGTGCGTTTGCTCATCAGCCCGTTGAGTTCATCGGTCAGGCGAATCACGGTTCGACGTTGCGCGTTGCGGTCGGTGATGACCTTGTCGATTTCTTGTTTGAGGACATCGTTGTCCGCAGTGATCCGCTTGAGTTCGGCCAACGTCTGGGCCAAGCTTTGGGTGGCCAAGGTGTTCTTGGAGTTCAAGTCGTTCAGTTGGGTGTTGGCCTGTTGGTTCTTATCGCGTTCGGTATCCAACTGCGTTTGCAGCGCGGCCAGCGATACGCGTCGAGCGACTTGCTCTTGCGCCAACTGAGTGCGGCTGATTTCGGCCGCTTTCTTCAGTTCTTCGATGTTGGTCTCGAGCTGCTTTTGCCTGGTTTGGAAATCGGCGACTTGCTTGCGCAGGTCCTTGTGGGATGCGTTCACCGCCACCGAAACAACGAAAAACGCAACGCTCAAAAGCATGAGCAGCAACGTGAAAATCTGGCCGAGACGTGTCATGAGTCAACCACTAGCAAGTAGGTCAGGGATGATTTTTGACGAGAGAATCCAAGGAACTTTCCTGCGAGGATTCCGGAAGTCGAGTATAGTTCGAGCCAGACGGCAATGTCAACGAAATCATAAAATTTGCCCGTTTCGCGCAGGTCCCATCGGCACGCACGACCGATTAGGCGGTTTGCAACGGGGGAGTCCGAGGTTTGTAGCAATTGCGCGGTCTATCGAGACTTGGTAATCCGTTAATCGTGAGATATCCTCTACAGGTGATCCGTTAGCGAATTTTGGCGACTCCGAGGGCTTTGCCTCGGGACGTTCGTTCAGCCCGCTCCCAGACGTAGAAACTTTTGAGAATGTCCGAATCCAGCCCCTCGGTAACCACCGGTAGTTTTTTCCAACGCAACGAATTCTTGATCCGCCGATTGCACTCCCTGAGTGGATTGGTGCCAGTCGGCTTGTACATGTGCGTGCACTTGCTGACCAACGCCAGCCTCATGAGCGGCGCCGAGGTCTTCCAGAATGCGGTGTTCGCCATCCACAGCATCCCATTCCTTCCCGTGATCGAATGGGCGGCGATCTTCCTGCCGATTTTGTTCCATGCCATCGTCGGGGTCTGGATCGCGCGCTCTGGCCATTCGAACGCCTCGCAGTACCGCTTCACCGCCAACCGTCGCTATTCCCTGCAACGCATCACCGGCTACGTTGCGTTCCTGTTCATCGTCTTGCACGTGCTCCATTTGCACGGTTGGTTCCATGCCGATTGGTGGCTCAGTTTCGTCGAGCCGATCGGCTTTGCTCAGTTTCGTCCCTACAACGCTGCCAGCTCCTTAGCGAACGCGATGAACAGCCTCGGCTTCGTTTGGCCTCTGTTTTATGCGGTCGGGATGCTGTGCTGCACGTTCCATTTGGCCAACGGTATTTGGACGGCTGGTATCACTTGGGGATTGTGGCTCACTCCGCGTGCCCAAGCGCGTGCAACCTATGCGGTCACCGTGTTCGGCATCGTGATCGGAATGGCAGGGCTCAGCTCGCTGTTCGCCGTCAGCCAAACCGACCCGGCTGCTGCCAAGGTCAAAGAAGATCAGATGTACAAGGTCCGCGAAGAAGGCTTGATGATCCGTCCTGACGATCACAAGCGTACCGATGGTCATCGACCGGGACACGCACGGCCCGCGGCCGGTGCCGCTTACGCAGATCCTACCTCGAGCGACCAGTGATTCGGCCGATTTGCACCATCCCCGGGGTTCGAGAATCCACCTCGCAAGCTCGGGTTTTCAATCGGATTCGACTTCGCAAAAAACCATCCGTTATTTGAGTTCGGTGCGTCGCAGTTCTGGCTCTAGCGAGCCGCAAAATGCGAGTCGCATCCTCCCACTCCTAGTTCCTATCCACCTATCCCGAAAACATACGGTTCATCCATGGCTAGCAAACGCGTGTTGGTCGTCGGCGGCGGCTTGGCAGGTCTCTCCGCCACCATGAAGCTCGCGGAACTCGGCATCCCGGTCGACCTCGTCAGCTTGACCCCAGTAAAGCGTTCTCACAGCGTCTGCGCCCAAGGGGGCATCAACAGCGTCAATGATCAAACGCGTCAAGCAGGCGACAATGAATGGAAGCACTTCGACGACACGATCTACGGCGGTGACTTCCTTCAAAACCAACCGCCGGTCAAGGAAATGGCGTACTGGGCTCCCAAGGTCATCGACCTGATGGATCGGCTCGGCGTCACCTTCAATCGCACACCAGAAGGCTTCATCGATCGTCGCCGCTTCGGTGGTACCCTCTACAAGCGAACCGCATTCGCAGGCGCGACGACCGGACAGCAGTTGCTGTATGCTCTCGACGAACAAGTCCGCATGCACGAGGTCGCCGGGCTCGTCAAGAAATACGAGTTCTGGGATTTCCTGGGGCCTATCTTGGATGACGCTGGCCGATGCGTCGGCGCCGTGGCACAAGACATGGTCACCATGGAGATTCGTTCGTTTCCTGCCGACGCAGTGATCGTGGCCACCGGCGGATGCGGATTGATCTACGGCCGATCGACGATGTCGGTGTTCTGCACCGGCAGCGCCGCGAGCCGCTGCTTCCAAGCTGGTGCCAACTATGGCAATGGCGAGTTCATTCAAGTACACCCCACCGCCATCCCCGGTGCAGACAAACTGCGCCTGATGAGCGAGTCGGCTCGCGGCGAAGGTGGACGCGTGTGGGTTCCTCGCAAACCCAATGACACACGCCCGCCCAAGCAAATCCCCGAATCGGATCGCTACTACTTCCTTGAAGAACGATTTCCCAAATACGGAAACCTCGTTCCTCGCGATATCGCCACCCGAGAGATCTTCAACATCTGCGTCAACGAAGGGCTCTCGGTCGACCCGACACGCATGTGCGTGTACCTCGATCTGACCCACATCCCTCGAGCCGAACTCGATCGCAAGCTCGGTGGCATCCTAGAGATTTACGAGAAGTTCCAAGGGGTCGATCCACGCGACGAACCGATGAAGATCTTCCCAGCCGTTCACTACAGCATGGGTGGACTTTGGGTCGATTACGAAGCCAATAGCGAAGGTGGACTCGTCCCGGGATCGCCTCGCAACCAATGCACCAGCATCCCAGGCTTGTATGCCATCGGCGAATGCGATTACCAATACCACGGAGCCAACCGCCTCGGCGCGAACTCGCTGCTGAGCTGCATTTTCAGCGGATTGTTCATCGGCCCAGGCATCGTGAATTGGATCACCTCCAACAAGTCTGCCTCCGATTTGCCAAAGAGTGTGTTCGAGTCCGCTGTACGGACCCAAGAGGAACGCCACAAGAAGCTGCTCTCGAATACCTCCGGCGGAGAGAATCCCTACCTGCTCCATCAAGAACTCGGGGACACCATGACCCGAGCTGCAACCGTCGTTCGCTACAACAATCAACTCACCGATGCGCTCGCCAAGGTGGGTGAGATGGCAGAGCGCGGAGCCCGTTGCTCGCTGGCGGACACCGGCAGTTGGACGAACCAAAACGTGATCTTCACCAAGGCTTTGCAAGACATGTTCCCGATCGCTCAGTGCATCCTCAAGGGTGCCTTGATGCGAGACGAAAGCCGCGGTGCACACTTCAAGCCCGATTTCTCCATGCCGAGCTTGACCGCCACCGATCCTGCAGAACGACGACGCGAAGCCGAACAGTGGTGCGATGCGTTCGATGAAAACACCAAGCGTTTCTTGAAGTCCTCGGTTTGCAGTTGGAATGGACAGGAACCGGACCTCGCCTACGAAGACATCGACACGCGATTGCTGCCACCGCGACCACGACTCTACGGTCTCGTCGGCGCAGAAGTTATCGAACAAGTCTGGAAGGAACGGAGCGAAGCCAAAGCCCGGACGGCTCCTAACCAATCTGCTCCTGGCCAAAAAGACACCTTGGTTGGCTCGCACTGATCGCTCCCGACAAGCTGCTGCCGACCCGCCGTTGCCCTGAATCACTCCTCGCGAATTCAACGACCAATTTCATCGGAAAGACACTCCCATGATCGCTGCTGGACCCGAAGCCGAAAAGCGCAAGCCTTCGAAAGTCAACGTGCGCATCCTGCGCCAAGATGGTCCCGGTCTCCCACCCTACTGGGAACGCCATCAAGTCGAATACGAACCGGACATGAACGTCATCAGCGTCTTGCAAAAGGTCGCCGCGCAGGCCAAGACTTTTGAAGGCAAAGGGGTCCCGCCGGTCGCGTGGGACTGCGGTTGCCTCGAGGAAGTCTGCGGTTCGTGCACGATGGTCATCAATGGTCGCGTTCGACAAAGCTGCAGCGCGCTGGTCGACCGATTGCTCGAAGACAATGCCGAGGAAATCGAACTTCGACCGATGTCGAAGTTTCCCGTCGTGCGCGATTTGGTCGTCGATCGCTCGCGGTTGTTCAACTCGCTCAAACGAGTCAAAGCATGGGTGCCCGTCGATGGTTACTTCGATATGGGAGCAGGCCCTCGCATCGCTCGCGATGAACAAGAACAAAACTACCCGCTCAGCCAATGCATGAGCTGTGGTTGCTGCTTGGACGCTTGCCCGCAATTCAACAAAGTCGAACTGCAACGCCAGGTGGGCGAGTCGGACGAAGCCTTTGAAGCTCGCAAGAAAGCTGCCTACGACGCCGAGTTCCTCGGGGCGCACGCCATCTCCCAAGCCATGCTCTTCAACGCGCATCCCGTTGGAAAGAACTTGCAAAAGGAACGCATGGAAGCCCTCACAGGCCCCGGAGGCATTCAAGCATGCGGCAACGCGCAGAACTGCGTTGCCGTCTGCCCCAAAGAGATTCCCCTCACCACATCCATCGCTCGCGCGGGGCGTGCCGCCACCGTGTACGCGTTCAAGCGGCTTTTCGATCGCTAAACCAGAGGTGCCAAGTTCGCCCTGGATAGGCTTCGATCCGTTTCATAGCGACCACCCCGTTCTAGCGGGGTGGTTTTTTGTTGCCCGTGCATGGCGAGCAACACTCTCGTTGCCCGCGCGGCGTTTCAAAAAAGTCGGTCCTTTTGACATGCAAGCCACCTCCGCCCCGGCACCCTGCGAGTAGGCTTAGAATGAAGACCTTTTCGACACGCTCCGACAACGATTCGCCACTCGCGATAAGGGTCGAAAGCGAATCGATCCTGCCGATGATTTCTTGCCCCTTCCCCTCCGTCCGTATCTGCTCATGAATCTCGATCGCCCTTGTGCTGATGTCTTTGACGATGTTTGGCATCGATACGCTTTTGCCAACGACGCAGGTCCCTACCTGCTGATTCCCCAAGCGATCATGCAACCTCGCACCGAAGAGGAGATCCGCTCCATCTTCGCGGCGTCGAAGTCCAAACGCATCCCGGTCTGCTTTCGTGCCGGCGGAACGAGTCTGTCCGGCCAATCGGTCACCGACGGTTGGCTAGTCGACATCGGCCGCCATTGGCGATCCATCGAGCCCCTCGACGGAGGTGCGCGCGTGCGCGTTCAACCGGGTGCTATCGGAGGATTGGTGAATGCAAACCTACGCCCCTACGGCCGCAAAATCGGTCCCGATCCTTCGAGCATCAACTCCGCCATGATCGGCGGGATGCTCTCCAACAATAGCAGCGGCATGTGCTGCGGCGTGACCAACAACGCCTACCACACGCTCGAATCGATTCGCTTCATCCTGCCGGACGGTACCCTTTGGGATACGTCCATGCCGCACGAGTCCGATCGCTTCCGGCGCGAGCAATCGCACTTGTGCGCAGAACTCTCCGCCATTCGGCAATCCATTCTGAACCATCCCAAGCTGCTCGCGAAAATCCGCCACAAGTACCAGCAAAAGAACACCGTCGGCTATTCGCTAAACGCCTTTGTCGACCACGAAGAGCCCCTCGAGATCTTCAGCCATTTGCTCATCGGTGCCGAAGGGACCTTGGCCTTCATCAGTCAGGCCACCCTGAGAACGCTTCCGGATCTGCCCGAGAAGGCAACGACACTCGCCTTCTTTTCCGATGCGCACGCTGCCTGCGACATCATTCCTGAATTGATCGATATCGCTGCTGACGCAGTCGAATTCATGGATCGAGCTAGCATGGAATCGATCCGCAATTTGGATGGTGTGCCCGCCGAATTGCCGCAGCGACTCTCGGAGCACGAAAAGCTCATGGGATTGCTCTTTGAATTCCAAGCCCCAGATGCGGACGCGTTGCAAGCGAAACTAGAAGCTTTTCGCTCCCGTTGCGAACCCAAACTCCATCCGCTGAGCCCGATCCGCTTCACCCAAAACAAAAAAGAACAAGCCAACCTTTGGAAGTTGCGCAAAGGGATGTACCCTGCGGTCGCCGCCATGCGGGGACGCGGGGAAGCCGCCATCTTGGAAGACATCAACTTCCCGTTGCATCGGCTGGCGGATGCCATCGTTGAACTGCAAGGCATGTTCAGGAAGCACGAGTACGAAAACGGAATCATCTTCGGACACGCAAAAGACGGCAATCTGCACTTCGTCATCTCGCAGCCGATGGCGAACGAACGCGATACACAGAAGTACGCGAGGCTGATCGACGACATGGTGGATCTCGTGGTTCATCGCTACGACGGCGCCCTCAAATCCGAACATGGAACCGGTCGAAACATGGCTCCATTCGTCGAGACCGAATGGGGTTCCGATGCGGTCGCACTCATGCATCGGCTCAAGCGAGCCGTCGATCCCGATGGCTTGCTCAATCCGGATGTCATCTTGACGGCCAAGCCGAAACTGCACTTGGAAAACCTCAAGGACTTGCCGGTCGTTGAAGACATCGTCGACAAGTGCGTCGAATGCGGAGCATGCGAGCCTCGATGCCCCAGCCGCGACTTTACGTTGTCGCCACGCCAACGCATCGTGTTGCGCCGAGCTCGGTTGCGGTTGATCGCGCAGGGGCGAAACGAACTCGCGAAACAACTCGACGATGCATACGAATTCGCAGGCAAGCAATCCTGCGCCACCGATGGTCTTTGTGCACTCGATTGCCCGGTGGCCATCAACACGGGGGACATGATCAAACAGCTTCGACGGGAAAGCGTCACGCCTGCGCAAAACGCCATGGCCAATACGATGGTTCATCAGTTTGCCAACGCGGAACGCATGGTCAACGCCAGCTTGAGCGTTGGCCGAACAGCCGCTGCCATCCTCGGGTCGACGACCATGCGCAGCATCACTCGCGGACTCTCGACGCTCTTTCCTGGATTCCCGCAATGGCACTCGGCGCTCGGCAATGAAAACCAACGCGTCGATCGCACGTTGCTGGTTCCCATCGAAGAGTGCGACTACGTCTACTGGCCTAGTTGCATGTCGCGCATGATGCACGGCACCGCCGCTTCCCTCGTCAACGTTGCCCATCGCGCTGGTGTGGGGCTGCACATCCCGGGAAACTCGGTCGGTCGGTGTTGCGGACAAGCCTTTTCTTCGAAAGGTTTCTTGTCGGCAGCCGTCGCTAAGCAATCCGAACTGATCGATGCGATGTGGGTCTGGAGCGATCGTGGTCGACGTCCTATTGTGGTCGATTTAGGATCGTGTACCGCGTTCTTGAAGCAAGGAATCTCCGAACTCGACCCCGTCCGCAAAGAGCAACTGCATCGCATCCGCATCGTCGATTCCTCGGAGTTTGCAGCGACCCTGCTACCCAAACTCCCTCCGCTCGAGCGCAAGCCGGTGGTCGCGATCCATTCGGTGTGCTCCAACCAGAAGTTCGGTTGGGGGGACGCGATGTTGCAAGTCGCCCACGCTTGCGCGGAACGCGTCATCCAGCCGCACGAAGGCAAATGCTGCGGCATGGGGGGCGATCGCGGCTTCGAACTTCCCGAACTGGTCCAACGGGCTACCGCAGAGGTCGGCCCGGCGATGGCCGCAGCCCAATGCACAGAAGGCTACACCAATGCACGCTCCTGTGCCTTGTCCCTGTCGACGGGCAGCGGCAAACCCTGGCGCAGCCTCTTTCATCTGCTCGAGGATTGTTCCGCCAAGGCGTCCTCTTCGAGCACTACAGAAGGTAACGAACTCGCCTAGGGCTCAATGCAGAACAGATGCTTCTCACCGCGAATCAGCAACCGTCCGTTGCTGATGGCTGGAGTCGAAAGCACCGCCTCCCCCAACTCGTTCTGCGACACGATGGTCCCAGCGTCGTCCATGGCAACGACAAAGGCCAAACCTTCTTCGCTGATGCAGATCAAGTGCTTTCCATCGGAAACAGGCGAAGCCGTATAGGCGTTGGCGTTCGCTGCGCGCAGTCGCTGTCGGAACAGCCGCTTTCCAGACCCCAATTCGAGCGCTGTCAAAATCCCGCTGTTGTCTAGGATGAAGATGCGCTGGCCGACGATCATCGGTGTCGGCATGTAAGGACCGCCTCGGCCTTGGGCCCACACGAACGGCCCGGCGTCCACGGTTCCAGTAGCAGCCGCGTTGGTCCCGCCCGTCTCAGGGATCTTGAGGTCGCCGCGGGCACCGTGGCGCATCACAACAATCGGTTGCACCGGTGCATATCCGCTGGTCAGCAATGCCAACTGAGGCATGACTTGCGGTGTGGGTACCACGATCTCCGAAAACCCGCCCATCGACCATAGCCGTTCTCCTGTACGTGCATGATAAGCCGCTGTGCATTTGGTGCCGGCCACGATCACCGTCGGAGTTCCATCGTCCGCAATAAAGGCCACCGGACTGCTCCAGGTTGGGATCTCGTCGCGTTCGGTTTTCCATCGGGTTTCCCCGGTTTCCACATCGAGTGCGGCCAGGAAGGATCCTTCCTGGACATCGCATTGCACCAGCACCATGCCTTCGAACAAACACGGTGAACTGCCAAATCCCCATTGATACGAGCGGTCGTAGAACCAACCGCTATCGAGCATCCCTAGATCGCGTTTCCATCGCAGATTGCCATCGGTGTCATAGCAGTACAATCCAGCCCCACCGAACATCGCTACCACCACGTTGCCATCCGTCGCAGGGGTCGGATTGGCGTGGCTGCTCTTGGCATGTCGCTTCACTTTTGGAATCTCGACCACCGATTCGCGTTCCCAAATCGGTTGGCCGGTCTTCAGATCCAAACACAGCACGCGATAGGAACACTCGCCGTTGGATTCGACCGACTCCACATCGCCGTAAGGGCCGGTGCGAAATCCTTTTTCGTCGGAAGCTTGAACTGCCGTGGTCATGTAGACGCGGTTTCCCCAAACCACCGGCGAGGAAGTGCCCAGTCCGGGAATCGGTGTTTTCCATGCAATCTGCTTTCCTTCGCTGCCATTCCATGTGGTCGCAATGGGACTGCCGCGACTGATGCCGCGTGAAAGGGTCCCGCGGAACTGCGGCCAATGTTCCGAGTCCATCGGGAAATCCGGCCATTCTTGAACCGTTGCGGTCGACGGCGCATCGGGTGTGGACGGCGGCGCTGTGTTTTCCGATTTGCGTTGAAAGCGTTTGGAACTCTCGCCAACCTTCCAAACCATTGCCACGACCGCATCCCCTTGGCGAACGAACTCGACGTCGATCCCGCGCGCGCCAAAACGATCCGCCTCAGCGTGCTCCAGGCGCAGCAATCGTTCCGGATCGCCATCGCTGGCGACGAGTTGTCCGTCGACCTTCTTGATGGTCATCACGGTTCCCTCGTGTTCAAAGCGC
>JBKCUI010000409.1:0-9436 GCA_046318495.1 Pirellula sp.
GGCATAGTCGCTCGGTTCGGGCATCTCGACCCATTCCGGGAGAGCCACCGCCGTGGCTGCCATCGCCGCGACCGCGGTCTCGACCGGACCTAACTTCGGTGCATCGAGTTGTTCGAAAGGCTTGGCGATCGGGGCTTGCCAAGGCTGCGGGGCAGGGGAGGGCGGTTGGTTGGATTCACCGGTTTCGGGCCCCGGGGTTTCGGGTTTCGAAGGATCGGCCCCCAATGGATCCGCCCCCAGTGGGTCGGCAGCAATGCCGTCGGTTGCCATCGAGTCGGGAACCCAAACCACACTTGCCGGAAACGACGGTTCGATGGCCATGCCTCCGCCGTTCCCGGGCCCGATGCCTGGCGAGGCGATATGCGTGCCATACGCATACAGAAGCAACCAGATGTGCGCCACCAGCGCGATCCCGACGCATTTCGCCAAGGGTTTGGACTGCCCCCAGCGCGTCCACGAAGCGATCAACAGCGACAGGGCGATGCCCGCGAAAGCGACACCGAGAAATATGGCCCACGCGCGGTTGGCAGGGGGCAATCCGATGGCCGCCAGCGCGAAACGATTCGCCCATGCATCGCATGCGCGAACGAGTTCGGACTGGACGAAGTTAGCGGACATGATGCTTAACGTATATGCGACCCCGGCATGCGCGTCGCCGTCGTCGTCCAACCGATGTCGCGCACACCCGATCGGCTGATGGCTTCCATCACCATGGAAGCTTGTTCGACCGAACATCCTCGGTCCGCTCGGAACTGCACCTGCAAGTCCGGATAGTTGCGAACCGCTCCTGCCAAGACCGACGTCACATCGCTGCTGGTCATCCGCTGACCATCGAGGTCGATCATGCCATCGGCAAAGATCGTCACGATTTTCGCGGCCGGTCGATCGGACATTGTCAGTGGCTGCGAACTCTTCGGCAACGACAATCGAATCTGATGTTCGTTCTCGGTGAACCGCGTGCCGACCATAAAGAAGATGATGAGCAAGAACAGCACATCGATCATGCTGGTCAGGTTGATCGCGGGAACTTCTTCGATGTTCGTGGTCTTCAGGGGCATGGTTGCAGTCCTTGCTGTTCCGTTCCGTATTTCGCGAAGAACTCGGAGTGCCTTTACGCTGCCTTGCGGCTGCGGCGCGGTGCTCGAGCCACGTCGCTTTCTTGCAACCCCTCTGCGCTGATCACATCGATAAGTCGCTGTGCGTGCAAATCCATCTCCATGATCAAACGATCGATGTGACCGACGAAGTAGATGTAAAGCACGTAAGCGGGAATGGCGACGAGCAAGCCCGCGGCCGTCGTCAACAACGCTTCGCTAATCCCTCCCGCCAACATCTCGGGGCGCCCCATGGCTTGCGAACTGGAGATGTCGTTGAACGACTGGATCATTCCAAGCACCGTTCCCAAAAGCCCCAGGAGCGGGCTGACGTTGCTGATGGCACTCAGGATCCGCATGTTGCGGCGCAGGAAGTTGCTCTCGCGTTCGCCCGCGTCGAGGACGGCTTGCTCGACCTCCACGCTCGGCTTGCCATACCGCTTCACCGCCGCGCCCAGGATCTTTGCCATCGGGCTGGCATGGCGTTCGCACAGTTCGATGGCTTCTTCGCGATCGATCTGCTGCTGTTGCAATTGTTCGATGAGTCGATTCACAAACGGGCGCGGAATGACGCGACCGCGTCGCAGGGCGATGAAGCGTTCAAAGGAAAAGACCATCAAGGCAAACGAGCACAGCGCGATGGGGTACATCATGAACCCGCCATCGTGGAACATTTGCAGCAGGTTCCGAACCGGGATCTTGCCCTCCGGGTTCGCAGGATCGCCTGCAGAAGTCGCTTCGGGCTTGCCGGTGCTCCCAGCCGTGCCCTGCATGCCGGCCGCACCTTGCATTCCCGTCGCACCTTGCATACCCGTCTGAGGCAAGGCTGCCATGCGTGGATCCGCGCTCATGCGAACGCCAGGACCATTGCCCTGCATCGGGGCTCCACCCGCACCGTTGTAATAGCCCCCTTGGGGCGCGGTGTTATTGGGGGTCATGGTCGGACGGCCCAGCGGCTGCACTCCGCCCCAGTTGTTGTTTTGCGCCCGGACGCTCGAGGCGCAGCAGACCGCCACGAGCAACGCCAGCCCCAACGCTGGCGCACTCCTTCGACTTCTGCTTGGTCTCGTGCCAATCATCGTTGTGGTTTCCCGCCCAATCCTTCCCTGGATAGTTCAGCGCTCGGCGGTGCGATCGAGAGCGATTCCAACCGTCGGCGAGCTTCGGGAACCAACGTTCCGTCCGCATCGCCATCGATCACTCGCTGATAAGCTGCTCGGGCCGATGAAACATCCCGTTGCAACTCATAGCATTGGCCCATTTGCATCCATGCAGCCGATTGCCAATACCGACTCGATTCGGTTCCCAAGACCCGTTGGTACGACGCGACTGCATCCGCAAGATTGCGTTGCATCAAGTACGTCTCCCCAACCAGCCACCACGATCGGGCGACTAGCTCCGAGGAATGCTCCGAAGGATTGCTGGCAATCCCGATCAAGAGCCGCCTTGCGTCGTCAAATTGAGCCTTGGTGACCAAACACCGCGCTAGGAGATAATCGACTTCATCCAATCGATTGCATTCAGGAAACTGGGCGCGAATTTGGTAAACAGTCTTCTCCGCCTCCTCCCAACGACGCTTCGCGGCCAGCATTTCTCCCTGACGTAGCCAAATCGTGGCCATCCAGGCCGGCAAGTTGGCGGGTGCAGTTTCACCAGTCGCTCCATTCTCCCCAGTTCGCTCCATCGTATTTCGGATCAAGAACTCCCAGTGCGGTTCGGCTTCATTCCACAATTGCATCTGCGCTAGCGCCTCCGCCAAGTCGAACCGGATCGCGGTCTCCAACTCCGCATCCCCCGACTCCGAACGCAGGTTCAAGGCCAGCACCAAATCGTCTCGGGCTCCTTGGGGCAATTGCAGCGCGATCCTCGCCCGGCCCCGAAGCCAATACGCGTGCGGTGCCAAGGTCTCGGGACACCCCAGTTCCACGGCTTCATCGATCCACTTACAGCACGCCTTCCAATCCCCTTGGTCTGCCCGCTGCTTGGCCAAACGCACCCGAGCCTCGATGGCGATCGGATGACCGGGGACGCGATGGATGATCTCCAGCATGACCTGCTCGGCCGATGCGTTCTGCCCCGCTTCGAGCAGCGCAATTGCCAGCTCGTATGCCAAGGCCACTTCTGGATGCCCGGTGAGGGCGACGCCGATGACGGGCTCCAAGATCCGAGCGGCTTCGGCCAATTGGCCTTGGGAGTGATGCAGTCGCGACTTCAAAATCGCCAGCCGGATCTGCCATGCCACACTTCCCTCCGCCAACTCGTGCGCCGAGGAGCCTTCCAACAACGACGCCAAGCGTTCCAAGTTGCTGGCTGCTGCTGCAAAGTCTTGTTTGGCCAAGCAGCACATGGCGAGCTCGCCGTGCGCTGTGCACTGCTCATCGATGGACAATTCACCCAGCTCCATCGCGCGGTTCAAGCACGCGATGGCTTCCGTCGGATTGCGTCGCTGGCGCGAATGAACCAGCCCCAACTCAAGCCACAGCGAAGCGGGCTTTGCAATCGCTTTCGGCCATGCGACCTTGGCATCGCGCGTGCATCCTTCGGTATGCAACAACGCCTTGAGACGCGCCTCCAACGCATCGAACTTTTGATGGGCCCGTTCCCATTGCGTGAGCATCCGATGCGTCTGGTCGATCCACCCATCCAGTTTTGTTGCATGTTTGTCTGCGGCCGATTCGGATGCGGATTGGACTGCATGGTGTTGGGTCCGATAGGCTTCTGCCTCCACAAGCCATTGGCTCATTTTCTCATAGCACCCCGAGGTAGCTCCCGTTCCGGAAGTCTCGGATTGCCAGTCTGCTTGATTGGCCATGTACCCGCATTCCAGTGCGAGCGGGGAACCTGGGCAACAGCGTTGGACGCGACGGTATTGCGCCGCAGCCGTCGTCCAATCGCGGCGCTGAAACGCGGCCTTCGCGGATTGGTAGGCTTCCGCCATTTGATTGCGATCCAGCGGGGCTTCGTCGCTGGACAACACAGAAGCGGTTTCCCGTTCGGCCCCAGGCGCATCGACGGCGGTCGGCGACTGACCGCGAGCGAAACCACCGATCAACACGACCGCGACCCAACCCGCGAAGACGTGCAGGTGGATTGGCGCCTGCACTCCCATCCGAGGATCTCTGTGGTCGCAGCGAGCTCTAATGGAAGATTCGCACGGCTCGATTCGAGATGAGGTGGGCATGCAGAGAGCCATCCGTACAAGCGTGAAAGAGCATGGGCGCAATCGAAGAGCAGCCCGTTCGGGAACCCGCGATCCGTGCGTTGCCAACGCATCGGCAACGCGCGGTGTCGACGCGCTATTCGCCCCAGGGAATACGCAATTCCCCGCAAAAAATCAATGCAAACGATGCCATGCTCACGGCTCGCACTACCTCCATTCGCCCCCATTCCACCCAGATTGCCACAGCCTGCGGGCCGACCTTTCGGCGTCTGCCATTCCCGATCGCCAGCATTCCTCCCACCATGCCAACATCCTGCTGTGAATGGACCGTGACGCCACAACTCACCTAGCCGCCCCTTGCCTCCATTTGCTACAGGTACGGCGGTGCTCAAGGGTGCCGAGGCCCGGATGATGCGAGGCTGCGGAAACGCGCCGCCATCGTTGCGGCCGATGCACCCATCCATGTGCCTAGCGGTCTGTTTGCGAATCTTTACTCGGATGCATGACTTGCACGAGCCTCCAGTCCACTTGACGAACCAGAGCCGTTGCAGCGCGGGTTGGGTCTCCCCAACAAACTCCCGTGGCGGCTCCTTCGTTCGCACGGAACGCAGACCGTGGCTTGTCGAGCAAAGCTGGCGCGTGGCATGTTGCATCGCGTGCGCGCTCGCGATGCCATGCACCGGCTGTCGGTCGCTCACCAGCGGCCAAACCAATCGCCCGTTGGTGACCGCGAGGCAGCTCTCCCTCCGCGGGGCCGATGCGCTGCAGCGCGAACGCTATCAAGATGCCGAATTGCTCTTCTCGCAATCCCTCGCGCAATCCTCCCTCGATGAACGCGCCCACTGGGGATACGCCATGACTCTTTGGAACCGCGGCGATAAACAGCGAGCAACGTTTCACATGTCCGAGGCGTTGCGATTGTCCGGACGCAATCCCGAGTACGCCGTGCGGCTCGGGGAAATGTACCTGGAGCTGGGGAGAATCGAAGATGCCAAGAACATGGCTTTGGACGTCCTCTCGGGAAACCGCAATCATGCGCAAGCCTGGGCGCTGCTCGGGGACACGCACCGCGCCGAACGGGATTGGGACAATGCCATGGAGTGCTACCATCGCGCGTTGTTGATTCGTGCGGACTATCCCAAAGTGCAGCTCGCAGTCGCCGAACTCTATCGCCTCCGCGGCCGCCCCGAACGAGCCATGTCCACCCTCGATCGCATGACCGATCTGAATGCCAACATCGCCGAGGATCCGAACCACATGCTGCTCCGGGGCATGACGTTTGCCGACTTGCAACGCAACCAAGAAGCGGCCGTCTTGCTCGCGAATGGCTCCGAACGCCTCCCGCCCGATCAGTGGCGCAGGCAGCTCGAAGTGGCAGAAACCCAGTTTCGACTGGGCGAACTGGTCGACGCGCGACTGACCCTGGGTCGCATCCCGGAACCGTCCTCCCAAGATCCCGCCGTAACGGCTTTTCGCGACAAACTCGATGCTTCGTTCCAACAATGGGCCGCCACCCATCCCGGCGAATTGCCCACCAACTTGCAAGCTCGCATTATGAATTCTAGTGATGCCAGCGCGGGCAATCCCAACTTTGCCGGCTCCAATGCACCCGGTTTCCGCATCGCGGCACAGACTCCCCCACCGCCCGCCGCAAACGGCCCGAAAGCTCCCGCAGCCCGGGGGGCTTCCTTGCCCGAACCCAAATCGCTCCGCGCCCTCCACGCCGGTTTTCCCAAGACGGGGCAGCAGCCATGAGCCGGCTCCTGTTGGGGCCACGCAAGTTTGGCCCCGCGCTGTTTGCTGATTCTCAAACCAGCCAATGCTGATATCATTCTGCTGGCGGTTGGACCGCATGGCGCTGGATTGGCCAGTGCTTCGGCGACCGCAGCCAAAGCCCCTTCACGGTTCCCATCGATGCCTCTCATCGTTCAGAAGTTTGGTGGTACTAGCGTCGCGACCCCAGAAAAGATCCAAGCCGCAGCTCGCAAAGCCATCCGCGCCCAACAAGAAGGCAATCAAGTCGTCGTCGTGGTCAGCGCGATGGGACATGAAACCGACCACTTGATCGATCTGGCTCGCCAAGTCAACGACGAGCCCCCCGCTCGCGAAATGGACATGCTGCTGAGCACGGGCGAACAAGTCAGCGTGGCCTTGATGGCCATGGCGGTCCACCGTTTCGGATATCGCGCGGTCTCATTGACCGGTGCTCAGATGGGCATTCGCACCGACAGCTCCTACACCAAAGCCCGCATCAAAACCATCTCGACCGAGCGCATCAAGCGATTGCTCGAAGCGGGCAACATCGTCATCGCAGCCGGATTCCAAGGCATCGACGATGACTTCAACATCACCACCCTCGGACGCGGTGGCAGCGATACCACCGCAGTGGCCCTGGCCGCCGTGCTCAACGCGGATGCATGCGAGATCTACACCGATGTCGATGGGGTCTACACCACCGACCCGCGGCTGCTCCCCGAAGCCCGTCAGATGGGTTTGATCAGCTACGACGAAATGTTGGAGTTGGCCAGCCTGGGGGCGAGCGTCATGCACAACCGCTCCATCGAATTCGCTAAAAAGTTCGATGTGCCGATCCGCGTCCGCAGCAGTTTTTCCGATGCTCCGGGCTCGATGATCGTCTCGATCCCCGAATCGTCCAGCGTTCCGGTCTGCGGAGCGGCTCTCACGCGCGATGAAGCTCGCATCACCGTACAAGGCGTCCCCGACACTCCGGGCATGAGCTACGAGATCTTCAAGCGTTTGGCCGATCGCAAGATCACCGTCGACATGATCGTGCAAAACATCGGGATGGAGAACCGAGCCGACATCTCGTTCACCATCCCCAGCGATGAGCTCAAGGAAACGTTGCGCGCCGTCCAAGAAGCCGTGGCGATCATCGGGGCAACCGGTGTCACGCACGATGATGCCGTGGCCAAAGTCTCGGTCGTCGGGCGCGGCATGGCCGACCAAACCGGCGTAGCCGAACGCATGTTCGCTGCCTTGGCCAACGACAGCATCAACATCCAGATGATCACCACCAGCGAGATCAAGATCAGCGTGCTGGTGCAACGTTCCGAAGCCGGCCCCGCGCTCCGCGCCGTGCACCAAGCCTTTGATCTCCACAACAAACCGACCGATGCCAACGAATGGCGGATCGGGCAGATGTCCCACACGCGCCAAAGCCCCAGCGAAGTCGTCGAACGCTTGCGCTCGACCAACCTCGAACAACTCACGCTGTTGGACATTTCGCTGTTGGGCGAACAAGCTCGCGTCACCTTGACCGGCGTCCCCGACACGCCGGGACTCGCCGAACGGGTCTTTCGCGAAGTCGCCAGCGCCGGCGTGTTCGTCGACATGATTATCCAAAGCTGCGATGGCTACTTGGGTGAAACCAGCATCAGCTTCACGATTCCCAAAGCGCAAACCGACGCGTGCATGCAAGTCCTCAAGCGCATGAGCGATCAGTTCCGCAAGATCGGCAGTTCCACCGACATCTGCAAACTCTCCGTCAGCGGGATCGGATTGCGCAGCCACACCAGCGTGGCCATCGCCATGTTCAAGGCCTTGGCCGACGAGAAGATCAACGTCTTGATGATCAACACCAGCGAACTGCGGGTCAACGTGGTCATCGAAGGCAAAGATGGCGAGCGCGGCTTGGCCGCCCTTCAAAAGACGTTCGAAGGTTCGTTGGTCTAGTCCACCCATCGCCTCCTGTCGTACCCCTTAGCGATCCGCCATGCTCATCCCACGCCCGCAGTTCATTTACTTCGATCTGGGCAACGTATTGTTGTACTTCGATCATGGCCTCGCCTTTCGATCGATGGCTCGCATCGCCGGCGTCGATCCGAAGCGCATGCGCGAGGTGATCATGGACACCAACCTGCAGATCGAGTACGAAACAGGTTGGATCAGTGGCGAGCAGTTCATCCAACGCATCGCCGATTCATTGCAGCGTTCGCTGGATACGGAAGCGATGTTGCGGGCGGCGGCCGACATGTTCGTTCCCAACGCCAACATGTTGCCGGTGCTCGATCGCGTGCAACAACTTGGCATTCCGGCTGGGATCCTATCCAACACATGCGAAGCGCATTGGAATTGGATCTTGCACATGAAGTATCCGCAGATCGTCGATTGGTTTTCCCCGGTGATCTTGTCGTACGAAGTCAACAGCATGAAGCCCGACACGGACATCTATCGCATTGCCACGGAGAAATCGGGCCGGGCTCCGCACGAGATCTTCTTTACCGACGATCGGCCGGAGAATATCCAAGCTGCCAAAGACCATGGTTGGCACGCAGCCACCTTCACCAGCAGCGATCGATTGATGGACATCATCCAGCATTGGTAACGCCCCGCGCATCCACTCGCATAGAGGAGCGTTTCGACGGGGCTCGAAACGCGATGGAGGTCTTGTAGCATAGACGGGGGTTTAGCTCGGCAGGAGCCTCGCCCTCCCGGTTGTAGGCTTGGCTGTTCTCTGTGCCCTCTGTGACTCTGTGTTTCCGTTCCTCGTGATTCAAGGCATCGGACGCATCTGCTGCGCCGGCGTGCCCTTCTTAAACTGCAGCGAGTAACGCGTCGCGCGCGTTGGCAAAATCGACACCGAGTTCTCTTGACGCTCCACTGTCTCCAAGAAGACGCGATGGACTAGCCAGTTGCTGCTGGCAACCGCATCCTTGGGGGGCAGCATCTCGAAGTGCAGCCAGATCCATCCCTTCTCCTGTTCCATGCCAACCCATTTCAACCGCGACCGATCCTCAGGCCAAGCCGCATCGCTCTCGTCGGTGCGCAACCCGCGCGGCAATGCAACCTCAGTCAATGCGTCCGTCACGCGTGCCAGCGTTTCGCTTTCGGGTCGACGCCAAATCAAGAACTGCGTGTTGAGATACGCCACCGCTCGCTCCTGAAAGTCTTTATCTTCCACGGAGATGACTTCGCCGAACTCACTCGACATGGCCTTCTCAAGGTCCTGCGGTTGCATCCGCAACGAGACCTCCCAAAACCCCTCAGCAGCATTCCATTGCATCTGACCAATGCAGACATGGAAGGGATGCGCCGCGCTCGCCTTCGCAAGCGACATTGCGCCCAAGGCACCCACCGCGACGCAAGCGAGCCCTTGCAGCATCGCTCGCCGAGCCCAAAACGAACTCGCCGAGCCATCGCAAATTGAATCCATCCCCAGGGG
>JBKCUI010000410.1:0-3994 GCA_046318495.1 Pirellula sp.
AACGTCTGGCGAATCCATGCATGGGTCCATGCGGCAGCCGTGGGCGTGACGGCGATTCCGGCGGGACTTCCCGCACCTCGACCGCATCGATCGTGTCGCCAAACGGCCTGCGTCCTCCTGCGTTCCCTTGCCACGGGCCACCAGGCCATTGCCCTCCAGACCACGGCCCACCCCAAGCCGTCCCATCGGGCGATTGCGATTGCGCATCGCGCTGCAAGATCACGATGTGCGACTGCAACCGCTGGAAGGTATTGACCATAAACAAAATCAATCCCATCAAGAACATGCCGAAGTTGAACCACACGATGCCTAGAAGGATCAGCAACCCCGATCCCCATTGCCCGACGCGCGATGCGATCCCATGCGCCGTCGGCCGATCGAACCGATAACAAAGCAAACTGCGCAGGATGCGACCTCCATCGAGCGGAAAGATCGGGATGAGGTTCGATATCGCCAAAAAGAGATTGGCCAACAGCAGTTGCTGCAACGGGGACATCTGCGCCAATTCGGTGGGAGCCGCAGCGCCGGGATCTCCGAATACCCAGTGCAACATCCCTATCACACAGGCGATGGCCAGATTCACAGCCGGGCCCGCAAACGCAATCCAGCCATCGGCCCATGCATCCTGATCGCTTCCTTCGATTCGCGCGACCCCACCGATCGGAAGCAGCGGGATGTCGCGCGTGGCCCGGCCAACGGCCCGCGCCGCCAACGCATGCCCCAGTTCATGCAGCAGCACGCATGCGAAGACCGCGAACACGAACCCGAGCACCGACATCGCCACCGAAAAGCCGCTTGGCAGATTGCCGAGGAACACTAGCAATGCCAAGATCCAAAAGGACCAGTGGATGTAGATCCGAGTGCCGTAGAAGTTTCCGACGTACAACGTTTGAAGCATAAAGGATGGATCGCAAGGAAGGTTCGCAGCGCGGCACCGATTAGCTGAGCAAGTAGCGCTGCACGCGATTGTTGCCCGAGTCGACTACGTAGACCCGCTCTTTGGAGTCGACGGCCACCGCCCAAGGCTGATTCAATTGCCCGGGGAGGTTGCCGGCCGATCCCCATGAGGACAGCGGTTCGCCCGATCGCTTCCAACACTGAACGCGATGGTTGCCAAACTCGCTGACCAGCAATCGGTTTTTGGACAAGAGGGTCATTCCATATGGGAACTGCAGTTGTCCCGGTTCGGTACCCAGTCCCCCCAGGATCCCAACCGAGCGCGGCCGGTCTTCGCGCCAATCGACGATTTGGATGCGATGGTTGCACGAGTCGGCGATCCACAGCAGTCCTTCGTTATCGACGGCCAGGCTTTGAGGGCGGCTGAATTGCAACGGCCCCTCTCCGTTTTCGCCGAAGCGATCGATGTATTGGCCATCGGACGAATATTTGTAGATGCGATCGTATTCGCCGTACTCGGCCAGAAAGAGGACGCCGTTGGGAGCGCGAACGATGTCGGTCACCCATCCGAACTGACCCGGTTCGGGGCCGTTGACCCCGCCGATGGTGCGATCCTCAAGCCATTCTCCTTGCGGGGTGTAGAAGAGGAATCGGAAGTAATGGGTATCGGCGACCATCAACGTTTTGGTGACCGGATCGAAGCTGACGCCGGTCGGTTTGCCGTTGGCGGCTTCGGGGGCGGCCCAGCCGCGGAGGAATTCGCCGTTGCGGTCGAAGACTTGGATGCGAGCGGTCTTATCGATGACGTAAACTTCGTCGTCCGGTCCGAGGGTCAGGGCCCGCGGCTTTTGAAATCGGCCTTCGGCCAGCCCGCGTTTGCCGATAATAAGATCGACCGCATCCCCTTCGATGTGGCCGGAGGGCGACACACAGCCTGATACGAGAGCCGACGCCGCGCAGGCCAGAACACTTCGGCGGCTCATCATCGGGCCGACGCGAGCGGGTGGAACTTGGGAGGCGGAGGTGAGGATCGACGGAATAGGCATGCTGCTATCATAGCCCTCGCGTCCGAGATCGTCCAAAGGCGTTTCCATCCGGAATCCGGTACATCGGGTGATTCTACGGATCGGAAAATCATTCTCCGGCCGATTCCTTCGGCCTATACTCATTGCTTCCTTGGAGTCGACTTCCCGATCGCCCCGCCCCATCCCTTCAGGGTTTTGAAAACGCATGGCATTCATCGTCCGCATCATCGTCGGATTGGCGATTTTATGGCTCGTGGTCGTGTTGATGTCGCTCGTTGTTGCATGGAAAAAGGGCAAGCTCGTTCGCGCGATCAAGTTCCTGACCATCGCGCATGTGTTGCCGCTGGTGCTGCTGGTAGCTTGCGTGTGGGACCTTTCGCCCAGCGTTTCGACCCCGCTGATGTCCACCTCTGACAAGGTCACACTGCAGCAATCGATCCGGGCTGCGAGTCGCGGCCAAACCTATCAACTTGCATTCAATGCCGATGAGTTGGAACGAGGTCTGCGTTCCGTTGCGGACGCCTTGCAATTGGAACTCCACAGCGAACTGGCGTTTCCGGCCGACGATGCGTTTGATCTGCGGTTTTCGCTCAAGCACCCGTTGGGCTATTTGAACGGCTCGACGCAAGGCACGGCGAGGATCGAAAGAGGTGCGATCACCGCCCAGTTGGATCGACTCTGGATAGGGCGACTGCCGGTTCCCAGCGTTGTTCGGCAGTGGCTCCTCGATTCGGTTCTCGGTTTCGTCCAAGGAAAACAAGCGGCCAAGCAAGCCATCGACGCGGTGATTCTCGGCGAGATTCGCGAGCAGCAGGCGAGGTTTGAAGTGCGTCGTGAACGGAACGTGGCCACCGGCCTTTTCACTCGATTTCTTCCGCAAGAGACTTCGGAGGAAATCATCGCCGCAATGGAAGTGGCCAAAACATGGTCGCGGACGCAAGCGGCGCGGATCCAAGCCAGGCCCGGCGAAACTGGATTTGTCGAAACGACCAAGTTTGTTTTCGACGAAGCCCGATCCAATCAACCCACGTGGACGGCCGTGCGACAGAATCGAGTCGCCTTGCTGGCCGGCGGGGTGATCTTGGGTCACACGAAGCTATCCATGCTCGCACCCCAAACGCTATCGCGGGAGGATATCGGTCGCATGGAACGCAGCACGGAGCGCATCGCGGTGCACCAACGCAACGACCTCGTCCGTCACTTTTGGGTGAGCGCCGCCATTGCGACGTTTGCATCCTCGCACATCAGCAACTTGGTGGGTGTTTCCAAAGAGGAGATGGATTCGGGGGAAGGTGGCTCTGGCTTTTCCTTTGCGGACTTGCTCGCCGATCGTTCCGGCGTGCGCTTTGCGGAACTGGCGACCCAATCGGAGAATAGCGCTCTGGAAATGCAGACTCGCATCCAAGGCGAATGGATCGCACGAGACGCAGTCGCATCGATCGATGGGCTTCCAGAGGGGCTGCCGCAATCTGCGTTCGAGAAGGTCATGGGGGGCGTCCGCGGCCCCGGTTACCGAAAGTGGTCCAACGAAGTGGATCAGCGGGTGCGAGGGAGCAAGTTACTGCTGCCGACGCCGCCGTAGCCGTCGGGCTTCCGTTGCAATTCGAAGCGATGCAGTCGGGACACCATGGATTCGATGCCGACGTGGGGAAAAGCCTCTGAATATCGCCTACTTCGCGTAGCGAGCGGGGATGGAAGTTCCCGGATCGGGTACGGCATCTCGGGGTAGTGGAGGAAGCGGGTGTCGGAAGGGACCGCAGGACGTCGAATGGCGACGTTGGGTGGGAGCCATCCTGCTGCGGGGTCCCCAGGGGGTGCGGCCTAGGATTGAGGATTTGCCTGGGAATTTGAGGCTTGAACGAACGCTCGCGCTGGAGATAATGGGGGCATCGATCGCACAGCGATTCGGAGGATAGCCGAATGGTTAGGAACCTGATTCGAAATCAGGCGCCGGGAAACCGGTTGAGGGTTCGAATCCCTTGTCCTCCGCTGAGAAATCATGCTTTTCCCTGGAAAAACCGCACTTCTTGCGAGTTCTCCAGGACTCTTGTAGCGCCCATGCAACTCGGTGC
>JBKCUI010000411.1:0-13375 GCA_046318495.1 Pirellula sp.
ACGGGGCTGGAAGATGTTCGAACCTGCCAAGGCCAACGACGGGGAGTCGCTCGGGACCGGGCCCGCCCCCATCGCGCCCGCATACGCCGAAGATCCCGATGCAGTCGCCACCAGCATTCCATCTCCGACGACTTTCTCGAGCTGCGTTTCGCCATTGAGGTCGACTCGCAGCCACGCGGCTTGCCCCTCCGCCCGCTCCACCCACGTATCGCCGTAGGCAAGATTGGTGGTTTGCTCTCCGTTCGGAAATCTCGCATCGACCCTCAACAGCGGCAGCGACTGCGAAATGAGCGGCAGTTGGTCCAACTCCGCCGGTAGCTTGGCATTCATCAAGAACCCGAGGTGTCCCGCATTGAAGCCCACAAACGGTAGCCGTCGCTTCCAATGTTCCCGAATCGCTCGCAACATCGTGCCATCACCACCGATGACCAAGATCAGATTCGGTGAACTCGATTCGTAGCGTCGATACTGTTCCGCCACCGCAACCGAATTGGCATTCCGTTCGTCATAGACGATCATCAACCTCGGCGATGTAACGCAAAAATGGACGGCGCTGCCGGTCGTACCCGGCAAAAACAACCGGTGACGCCCAACATACTCGGCCACCGCGCTGGGGACATACGGCTCGATGGCTTCGCTTCGAAACAACATCGCCCGGAGTTGCTCCGAAGACGGCCCGTGGGGAGCGCGAATCACCACCCGCTCGTTGGCCATCTCGCCGACAACTCGATCGTCGCTGCCATCCTCAAACAATGCGAACTTGAGTTCCTTCCAAGAAGGTAGCGACATCTCTTGAGTTCGCATCGACCGAAGGTGCTGCCCTTTCAGCTTGGACAACATCGATGTTCGAACCGCGAGCCACACATCTCCTTGATCCGCATTGCGATAGTAGATGTCTTGCAGCGACGATTGCCGCCCCAAGCTGATGTCTTCGTAATCGATCTCAACATTCGCCATATCGCGGAACGCGAGCGATACCAGTGCCGCACGGTGCTTGGGCAATGCATAGTCGAACTCTCCGAGATCCGCGCTGGCCACCAAAGGATGGATGATGACTTTGGAGAATCCGCTAGCCAGCAGCATGCGCGTCTGCTCCAACTGCGCCGAACTCGGGGGATCGAAAGAATCGGCATAGATGGCGATGCGTTGGTCGGGAACTCGACGTCGCTTGGAGCTATAAAGTTCGTTTTGACGGATGTACTGGAGCACCGGCTCAGGCACCAAGTTCGCAACGCGCGGGTCGCTTTGGTTGAGCAATGCTCGAATCTCAGTGGAACTGATATTCTTGGTGGCGGCACCTTCCTCGGATAGGAATTGATGCGGCGGGCGCATATACCAAGCGGTCGACTTTGCCTGGCCTCCCCCGGCCCGCGGGATGACGACGAAGGGGATGAGCTGTTCCAGCCGTTCGCCAAGATCGGTTGCCATCAGTTGCTCGGCGTGGTCTTGGCCAACGATCATCAAGAACTCGATGCGATCGCGAAACGCAGTGTCTCCCAACAACCGCTTGACCAAGTGATAATTCTCTCCTCGAAACGTATGCTCGATCTCGTACTCAAAGACTCGGATCTTGGTCGAGCCATCGATTGCGAGCCGGCACATTTGCAACCGATCGGCTACCGAAGCGGCTTCTCTGCCGCCGACCGGAGCAAAGCAGGGCATGAACCAAACCTCATCGACCGCACCCGACTGTAGCGCGCTGTTCGCCAACTCCAGATGCCCCACATGGATCGGATCGAACGCACCGCTGATCAAGCCAATGCGCTGCTTGCGCCCGAGTCGCTGATAAATCTCCGAACGATCATCGATGCGATCCAGAGTGTGCTCGATGAGCTCGGTCGGCTGCCATCCACACTCGTTGCACAATTGCAAAACGCTGGCCAGCAAGTCCCCGGTTTCTTTGCGAAGGTGCGCTAGGTCGCGATATCGGCGAATGGAGAAAGACTGAGACTGAACATCCGCAACCCGCTCGTCGAGCGTCGTCGTTCCAAAGGCCGCACGAAAGACTTCGTCGACCCGGCGCATCATTTCTTCCAACGAACTCTGCACGTTGCATTCCTTGAGCGAAAGTTGGCACCGAACTTCGATCCCATCGAGCGGCGATCCGGCTGAAGTTCGAGCTCAACGCATCTGGGGCAATGCACCGATCGCCCAGTCCTTCACTGTATCAGAAATGCCACGTGCGCTGGCTCGATCACACGCCCGATGCTGCCTTTCGCAACCATCGAAAAAGGCTGCGAAGCGTCGCCAAAAACGCGCGACGAATCGCCGTTTGTGGCTACTGCGGCGCGATTTTGAGGAGTTCGGTGTCGGTTCTCAAAATCATCGCGTCCCCATCAAAGGCAGGAGTAGCAAACGTCCGACCGGTGATCTCGTTTTTGCCCACCACCTCGAATGCCGTCGTCGGACGAACCCAGGTGGCAACCCCATCCTCGCTCATGAAAAGCACCAAATCGTTGACGAATACGGGCGATGCGGAATAGTTGCCACCCAGTCGCTCCATCCAATGTCGTTCCCCCGTGCGTGCATCCACGCACGAAGCGACCCCTTTATCGGACACGAAAAAGAGCTTGCCTCCGATCAACAACGGAGTCGGCGTGCTGGGTGCGCCGCGCTCGGATCGCCAAGCGATGTTCGTGGCCGTCAGATCCCCTTCACCACCCAGGCGCACAGCCATCAACTCCGGATTGTCGTAATCGTGGTTGTAGATGACGAGGTCCTCAAAGATCACCGGCTGTGGGACTACCGACCACCCCGGTGCCATGATCTTCCAAAGCTCGCGCCCCGTTTCCAAGTCGTAGGCACCCAAGTGCTCCGGCCCCGGTGCAAGGACTTGTTTACGCCCCTGCACAGGCGTCACGCGGGCGGTGACAAACGAATGGCTGATGCGCGCAGGAACCGATCGCACCGTCTTCCAAGCCACCGCGCCGGTCTTCGCATCCAAGGCACAGACAAACGGTTCGGTGCTACCATCGCAAACGATCACCAGTTTGCCATCGCTCAACACCGGCGAGCCGCCGCTGCCATGCATCGGCGGATAAACCAGCTCCTTGCACAACCAAACGATGGCGCCCGTCTTGGCATCCAAGCGAGCGGTTCCCAAAGTACCGAAATGGACGAATACGGCCCCATCGCGAACGATCGGAGTGGGGCTCGCATGGCTGTTCTTGGCGTGAATCGCGGGCGTTTTGTCGACCGATTGGATTTCGCGATCCCAAATCGTTTTCCCGGTCGCGCTGGAGATGGCCAACGCTCGCAACGACAACCCGTCCCCCTGCGGCACAGCGGTGGTGATGTAGATCACTCCGTCGACGATCGATGGCGAGGACCAACCCAGCCCGGCAATCGGGACCTTCCACGAAACGTTCTTGGTATCGGACCATTCCATCGGGACCCGATGATCGACAGCATGCCCCAACCCATCCGGACCGCGGAACTCGGGCCAATCACCCGAAACAAAAGCGCAAAACAGCCATACCAAAGACAGCATGAGTCAGAATCCTGTCGGGAGGGAACCAGCGGGGAGATCACGGCGGGACAGCAGTCGTCGCGATCCTCGGCAACAGGACCGTGCGAACAACCGGAATCGGTCACCTTAGGTGGCTGGAGCGCGACTGTCAACAACCGGGAATCGGCAACCCGCCTTACCCGCGTTTTTTGTCCAATGGAAACGCTCGCATCACGCGGTTTTGCCCAGCCCCGCATTCCAATCCTTGGGGAGGGTGCGGATATGGATATCCCGCTGAGGGAAAGCGAGTTCGATGTTCTCCCGACGGAAGCGATCGTGGATGGAGGTAAGCAATTCATGCCGCGTCGGCAGCCGCAAATCGAGACTCGCCAAAAACAAACGCGCTTTGAGCTGCAGCGTGCTATCGGCGAACAACTCAAAGAACGCCGTCGGCTCAGGCTGCTTGAGGACATTCGGGTGATTCAAACAGATCTCGCGCAGGATCGCACACGCCTTGTCGGTATCGGTGCCATAGGCGACTCCCACTTCGATGATCAGGCGATTGGTCGAATCGGATAGCGTCCAGTTGAGCAACCGCCCGGTGACGAGATCCTTGTTCGGTATCACCAACTCCTGTTGATCGAAATTCATCACCGTCGTAGCGCGCATCCGGATCTTGGAAACCGTCCCCGTCGTATCCCCGACTGTGATGACGTCGCCCACGCGAATTGGTTGTTCAAACAACAAAATCAACCCGGAGACAAAATTGGCGAAGATCTCTTGCAATCCAAATCCCAAACCCACGCCCAACGCAGCGACCAACCATTGCACGCTGGCCCATCGCACACCGAGGCTATTAACCGTCATCGCAATGCCGAGGATCAAAATCGTATAGCGCGAGATCGATGTAATCGCATACCGCACCGCATTTTCCAGTGGCAGGTGCTGCAACAGCGCGATCTCCAACAGGCCCGGCAGGTTCTTGGCCGCAACCACGGTCATGATGGCCGCAGGAATGGCCAACAAAAGGTTGGCAAGCGTCACCGGGACTTTTTCATCCGGCGTCGATCCGCTCACCGTCCACAAGGAGATCGAGTCCAGCACACCCACGGCGGGCAAAATCGATGACCAAATGAAAGCGATCGCAGCAAAGGCCGCAAAGATCAGGGTGCTGGAAACCAGTCGAATGGTCTGTGTGTTGATGCTCGAAAGATCGGCCTCGGTCTCCAACGGAACGGGTGCCACAGCGCTGGCGATCGCCGGAGCATCGGAGTCGCGGCGACGGGCCTCCTCGAGACGTTGCCGAGCCTGAGACACGATCAATTGCCGTCGTCGCAGCAACAACCAGCGACAGATCAAACAGTACACAAGCAGTATCCCGATCAACGTCATGCAACTGGTATGGAGATGCATCGACAACCGGATGGCAGTGTAGTGATATCCCATCAAACTCATCACCGAGAGAGCGATCGGAGCCAGCGACAATCCGAAGTACCACAAAAAGCTAAGGCGATCGATCCAGCCCCCGGCATTGCGTTCGAGGTACTCTCGAAACACTCCATGCCTCGGATGCAGAACATTCAGCATCACAACCGAGCAAAGAATCATCAAAACGGAGAACGCGATGCGTCCCAACGAATTCTCCCAGCGCGACTCGGAATAGTTCCAAATCAAACCGACCAGACAAACCGTCGGTACCGCCAGGTCGATGAACCAACGCAGATGGCGTCGCAACACGGCCGTCGTGTGCTCCGGCCACTGAAAATGCCGCTCCGCCAATCCGTCGCTGCGCGCGATCTGGCGCAGCATCTCCAACGGAAAGAAGTACCTGGCACCGACCAGCAATCCCATCCCCACCGCTTCGATGAAACCGTTGCTGCCCGAGGAATGCACCAGCCTCCAACCGAGCAACAGATGGATCAAGGTCATCGGCGCGCTCAACAGCACGCACAGGAAGATCGCTTTCGAGGTTGGTACAAAGGAAGTCGTCGTCGATTTCGTTGCCAACATCCCCAAGTCATGCATTTCCTTGCGCATGCGCTTGGTATACAGCATCAACAGCAACAACCCCGACACCGCCAACCCATACCCCCCCACATGCTCCTTGATGTCGGCCAAAAGCAAACGAGGAATCGCCGTCCAACGCTTCAGATCCAACAACTCTTGGATCGATCGCCACAAGTGATTCCAATCGTTCTTGCCAAAGGGGTCGGTGGACCGAATCCACAAAATGTGCTCGTCGATAAAGTCTCGATACTTGCGAACTTGATCGATCAATTGCTGGTTGTGAAGCGCCAGATTGAAAAGCGTTTCCGAACAATTGCTCGCATCCAAGCGAAACTCGTCCACGATTCTGCGTTCGGTGGCATCGAGGACTTGCTGCTGTTCGGTGACGGTTAAACTGCCGTAGTTTTCCAAACTCGATTCAAGATTCATGGGAGCTTGCGTCGGGTCGGTGGACGCAGCGTTCTCGGCTTTCCAATCATCGAGCGACAATATGATCGACTGGGTCGATTCGATCTTGGATTGATAGTCTTCAAGCGATCGGTTCAACTCATCGATGTCGGGAAGTTCATTGCGTTGGCGACGCAGCATTTCACCGACGAGGCTCTTTAGCCGAGATACCATCATGGCGCGATCGACGGCGTTTTCGGATGTCCGCTCGCGCCCGAGACGGTCGGTCATGATCTTGTAACGGTCGGCCCATTGCTTTTGCTCTGACTTGGCTTCGTCGATCTTCATTCGAAGCGACGCATGCTCCTTGACCAAATTCAGCCAATCCTCGGTGCGCTTGACGATCCGCTGCGCGTCTGCTTCCAGCCCAGGCTTGGTCTTAGCGAGCAGATCCTCGGACATTCGGCGTTGCATCGCGATCTGATTCTCGCATCGCTTTCCGAGTTCTTCGCTGATCTCTTTGAGTCGCAATTGATAGAACTTCTCTTCCGCTGCAAACAGTTCCTTGCGGACCGGCAGCAGTTCGGCTTCGGCATCGAAGGTCCGCTGCTCCAGCTCCAAGCGTCGCAGTTGCGTGTTGGCGGCTGCGATCTTGGCACGCGTCAGCAGTTGGTTCGCATCGCGAATGCGCGGATCGAGCGTTTCGGGCGCGGCCGCAGCTAGCTCTTCACTCAACTTTGCGATCAGTGCCTTGGCCTCGTTCATGTAGCGAGGCATCTCTTTCTTGCGAGCATCGCGGGCTGCGATGGTCGTCTCGGTGTCGGCGCGGCCTTTGGTTGCGGCCTGCAACAATGTCGCTGTCTCCAGTTGCAACGCTTGCAAGCTCTCCACACGGAACAGCGGCAGCGTCCCTTCCGCGTAGGTCGATTTGAAGCTCGGAGACTCTTTGCGTTTCTTCGCTTCTGCCGTCGCGTTGGGGGCGGCTTCAAATAAGGCTGCGAACTCCTTGAGCGATTTCTCTTCTTCCGTTCGCTTCTTTGCCTCAGCCAGGATCGCTTCGTACGTGGTCGACAACGTTTGTCGGACCGTGGCATCCAAATCCGTAGCAGTTTGAATTTGCTTCAGCTGGGCCGCGATCGTCTCGACGGACAATGCGTTCGCATCCGGCGCGACTTCCTTCGATGCCTGCGGAGTGGTGGGGGGCTGCGCAACCTGTGGAGTTGGAACATTGGAGTCCGAGCCACTTGGCGGTTGAATCGCTACGGCAGCGTCCTGAGTCTCCACCGGAGCCGGCGCACCGGGGTCTTGGCGTTCGTTCGGACCGACGGCTTGCAAGCGACTCGCCATCAGTGCTTTGATCGTCGACCGGCCATCCGATTCCCGCACCGCCGGACGCACCTGCGGACCGGTTGGATTGGACGGCGTTCCGTCAATTCGATTCGGCGCGGGGCCTCGAACGGGTGCACCCTGCCCAAGGCTCCCGTTCTGAAACGCGGGACCGTTGGTTGGCATTGGCGATGTAGAAGGCACCGTCGAGGTGGGTGGCAAGGGGGATGGACTCGACACCGGCAAGGAACCGGTCGGACCGACAGTGGCCTGTCCCGGACCTGCTTTTTCCCCCGCGGTCGGCGGCGCGGTGGGGGGAATTCGGCGCAGCGAGGGAGGCAACGTAACACTGCGATCCCGCTCGGCTGGGGTGGCAGCCGGGCTGGTGTTTGCTGGTGCATTGCCGGCCGGTGCTGGACCAGCCGGAATCGGGCCGACTGGAATCGCCGGATTCTGTGCAGGCGCGGTCTGCGGGCCCGTGGATGGCATCAAGTTCAACTGCGCAAAGCAGTCGGTCTCGAGGGCCACTCCGATGAGCCAAAGCATGGCCATGCAAACGATGATGGCGCGATGACCACATCGCATACGACACTCCGTTGGGGACTCGAGTTCTCGGACCGGCGGCGGCATTCGCACCCACTCCATACCGACTCGTATGTAGAAGATTTCAGGAATTCGAACAAGACGCGATCTGAAGAACCCCTGTGATGCTGGCATTGAAAGAATGCTCTGGCTTTTCTCTGGAGCCGATTGCTACACTCCGCGCCCGGCCTCGTTCCAGCGTCCCTCGACGAGCGAACTAGGCGTTGCCGTTCCAAACCCAGGAGTCATGGATGTACAAGTTTCTCCTTTGCATGCGTTATCTGCGTACCCGTTGGATCGCGTTAGCATCCATCGTGTCGGTGACTCTCGGTGTTGCCACGTTGATCGTGGTCAATAGCGTCATGGATGGCTTCACGACGCAGATGCAAGACCGCATGCACGGTATCCTAAGCGACGTGGTCGTCGAATCCCGATCGTCGGTCGGAATCGCACAGCCGGGTTGGTATGAAGAACGCATTCGAGCTCGACTCGGCGACGCACTCTCTGGCGTCACCACCGTCGTGACCCTCCCGGCGATGATGACCTTCCAACACAACGGCATCAGCCACACGCAACATGTCAATCTGATCGGCATCGACCAAAAGACCTACGCGACGGTCAGCGACTTTAGTAAGTACCTATTGCATCCCGACAATCGCCAGCAACTCGACTTTACGCTCAAGCAATCCGGCTATGCACCCGATCGCAAACGCATGCAGCCTTCCGGGTGGGAGTATCGCAAACCGGTCGCCCGGTACCGCAAAGCCTCGGTCGATACGCTTCGCGACGAAAAGGCGCTCGAAGAAGCCCGCTACCGCGAACTGCAAGCCCAGATCAAAGCCCAAGACTCGTTGGGAGTAACGCTACCTGGAGATGCACTGACCAGCGACCCGCCCATGGAATCCGGCGAATCGACAGCGTCCTCGTTGCAGTCGCTCATGGCCGGCCCTTCCATCCAAATCGAAAACGAAGCGCAAAAAAGCAAACCTTTCGATGCGGAAACCGACCAGTACTCGGGCATCGTGTTGGGGATCAGCCTCGGCAGCGTGCGCGGTCGCGAGCCAGATGGCACCGTGGATGACTTCTTTTACTTGCGTCCAGGGGATGACGTGCAAGTCACCTTCCCCAACGCCGGAACGCCTCCTCGTGGCATCAACGAGTCCTTCACCATCGTGGACTTCTACGAGAGCAAGATGAGCGAATACGACTCGACCTTTGCGTTCGTACCGATTGAAAAGTTGCAGCAATCGCGCGGCATGATCGATCCGCGAACCGGCGTCGGCTCGGTGACCTCGATCCAGATCAAACTCAAACCGGGCGCGGACCTGAATGCAGCTCGCGACGCGCTGCGAGATGAGTTTCCTCCAGGGCATGAGTTCGTCGAAGTCCGCACATGGCGCGAGACCCAAGGTCCGCTGTTGGCCGCAGTGCAACTGGAAACAACCATCCTCAACATCCTGCTGTTCATGATCATCGCAGTCGCCGGATTTGGCATTCTCGCAACGTTCTTCATGATCGTCGTCGAGAAGACGCGCGATATCGGCATCCTGAAGTCGCTCGGTGCTACCGGCCCGGGCATCGCCACCATCTTCTTGGGCTACGGCGTCTTGTTAGGCACCGTCGGGGCTGGCGTCGGCGTGCTGTGCGGACTCGCTTTCGTATGGAAGATCAACGACATCGCCAAAGTGATTGAGTGGATCACGGGCCGAGAAGTCTTTGACCCAACGGTCTACTACTTTGAAACCATTCCGACCATCATTCACCCGTTCATGTTGGTGTGGGTCTCGATCGGCGCGATCTTGATCGCGGTCTTGGCAAGTGTCTTGCCGAGCATTCGAGCCGCTCGCATGCACCCTGTGGAGGCGCTTCGCTATGAATAACAAAGGCAAAACCATCAAACCCAACTCGGTGCCTCCCAGTCCGCATCTGCTCTCCAACCCGGCCCACGCCAAGCCCTCCTCGGGCACCGCGCAGTGGCGGATCGTCCATCCCGATGGAGCATCGGTCAGCGCTGTCAGCGATGCCGCAGTCGCGCCTCGATTGCCCAAACTCCCCTTGCCGCGCGAAGCCAGCGACCTGATCACCGCCACGGGATTGACCAAGGCCTACCGCCGGCACAAAACCTCGGTCCCGGTCCTCAAAGGGGTCGACTTCTCCGCGGAGCGGGGCAAGGTCACGGCGATTATTGGACAGAGCGGTTCCGGAAAGAGCACGCTGCTCCATTTGCTCGGAACGCTAGACCGACCCGACGAAGGCGAGATTGCCTTTGACGGTGCCCGAATCGATACGTTGCCCGCTCGCGAACGGGACCGATTTCGCAATCAGCAACTCGGCATGATCTTCCAGTTCTATCACTTGTTGCCCGAATTGACATTGCTGGAAAACGTACTAGCACCCGCGATGATCACCTACGGTGCACTCCGCTACTGGAGAAACCGTCGCAGCATCGTGGATCGAGCCAAGAACCTAATCGATATGGTCGGTCTATCGCATCGCCTCAAGCACCGCCCGCGCGAACTCTCCGGCGGTGAGATGCAGCGGACCGCGATCGCCCGGGCCTTGGTCACCGATCCTTCGTTGTTGCTAGCCGACGAACCGACCGGAAATCTCGATCAAGAAACCGGATTATCGATCCTGGAATTGCTGCGTTCGCTCAACCGCGAACAAGGCTTGACCATCGTCATGGTCACGCACGATGAATCGATCGCAGAGCAATGCGACAGCGTCGTGCGATTGAGCGGTGGCAAAGTCGAACGCGTGGGGTTCACTCCCCTCCGCACCTCGATCTAGCATCGCGATCGGAAATTCGCTGCCTCACGCAGGGGAGGCCAACCTGCATGCATAGTGCAACAGGATGGCCGCCGCCACGCTGACATTGAGCGAATCGGTACCGAGCGACATGTCGATGCGCAACCGATGACGGGCGGCTCGCATGACCTCTGGAGGTAATCCGTGCGCCTCGTTCCCCAGAACGATCGCCGTCGGTCCAATGCGTTTCCATTGCTGCAATTCGATGCTGTCGTCGGACAAACATGCCGCTAACGTTTCCACGCCGCTGGCATGCAACGACCGAAGCGTTTCGACCGCTTCGAGCACTTTGTAGAAGCGTTGCTTGAACGCATTGCCCATGGAAACGCGCAGCACGCGACGCGCGAACGGATCCACGCATTCGGGGCCCAGCAATACATCTTCAATTCCCAAGGCGGCGCACGTTCGCAGAATCGAGCCCATGTTCTCGGGGTCTTGAACCCCCACGAGCATGACGCCGTTCCACTCGGGTGCGACGGGCTGCGACGTCCATACCGCCTCCTGAGGACGCCGGCCGCATGCAAGATAACCGCGATGAAAATGAAATCCGATCAGTTCTGAAATCGCTTCGGAACCGATGGCGAGCACCTCGATTCCCTCGGGCATCCATGTAGCGGCCTCTTCAAGAAAACTCGCATCGATCAAAACCGACTCCACGTCGAGCGGGCTGTCGATCAATCGGCGAACCAGCGGCCGACTCTCGGCGATGAAGCGTCCGCTGAATCGAGTCAAGTTGGTGGTGCGCAGATGGCGATACGGATCGAGTCTCCGATCGTCGAGCGTTTCCAGATGCCGAACTATCATGGCGATCGGTCCGAACCCTTCATCGATGCGAATTCACTTGGCCTGGCGAATCACAATCCGCCTGGATCCCACCGCCCAGCCTTCTTGGCCGTACACGTAAGCCGAGACCACGCATCGTCCCTTGATCGATGCCGGGATGATCAACTCTTCGCGGAACGGGCCCGCCTGGACGTTGGCTTCGCGTTTGGAGAGGACCAATTGACTGGAACGCTCGTAGGTGGATTGCATCTGCTCGAGCTGCGCCGCCGAACCATCGTAGGCATCGATCGGCGTAACACCCTCGGGCAACCGATCGCGCATCAGAGACAGTTCAACAACTAAACGTCCATCGGTCGGTGCTGTTCCTTCGACGCGCAGCGTCTCCCCTGCGGTCGCAGTCGCCGGGACATTCAATGCGATCGCGTCCGGATACGGAATGCGAAGCAACGGGTCGCCAAAAAGGTTCATCAACCGCACATGCTCGCGGCGTTCCTCGACCAGACTATGATCGCCTGGACTTAAGGCTTGCGCCATATCGGTGACGATCTTTCGATAGCGTTTGCGGATATCGATGCGTCCGTCGCCCTTTGCGTTCTGCCCGGATTCGGCAGCGACGGCAGTCGAATTTGCTGCATCGGCCGTTTCGGTCTCATCCATTTCCCAGGTTCGCCGTTTGGCCTCCAACACGATTTCGCCCAAGGTCGGAATGCGATCCCGAAAACACCCATTGATCAACTCGCTTGCGAATTGACTCAGACCATAAGGCATGGTGACGCGCGATCCCGAAATCACTGCGATCGGACCGGAGGGTTGATCCAATAGCCGCTCGGAAAAGCAATCCGCCGTCGCATCGAACGCGCCGGTGAAGCATGCGAGCATGATCGCGATGGGAGGGCGGGTTTCCACTCGAAATCGCGCCGCGTCGGCGGCATCCCCGATCGGAAGGAACTGTTCGCCGACTTGCATGGCATCCAAATGCGTCACCGCTCCATGACCGATGTAGACCCAAAACAATCCGCCTCGGTTGATTCGCTCGATGTACGCTTCCCGGAGTTGATACGGGTTAGGACAGTACGTGCTCGTGCAACTGGTGTAGGTCATCTGCAAATGAAAATGATCGGGGATCCCCTCAGTGAGGAAACGACGCGTGACCGCTTCGATCGCCGTATCGGCCAGCACTCCAAAACCGCCGACCCCGGCGGTGACGTGCAAGGTATCGTTCCAGGGACCAGAAGCCATGGCCTCATACTCGATGCTGCGATGCAAGAAGCGTTGCAACTCCCCCGGAGTCTTGACCGGAATGCGTCCGATCGACAGATCCGGACAACCGTCTCCATCGACATCAGCAAAGTGAGCATCGGTCCCGAGATCTGGGGTGGTGAAGCTACCGAGCTGGACGGTGGTGGGCACCGTGACACCCGGGGTCAAGATCTGAAACTTGCGTTTGGCTCCAACCGGCGCTTTGTCCTCGGGCTTCAAGGGGACTTCTACCATCGAGTCCCCGCATAGCAAGATGGCGGTGGCAGGCGGATTGGCTTGCCGAATGGCGTTCAAGATGGATTGACGCTGTTGGCCTGAATCCTTGCCAGAGTCCAACTCGATGATGCGGTATTGCGAACTGCGATAGCGACTCCATTCCGCCAACGCGGTTTCCCAACCCGCCGGGCGAACCACGATGACGCTTGCGGATGGTCCCGCGCCATCCGCGCGGAGCGATGCAGCACTTTGCCCTAGCGTACTTGAACACCAACCAAACAGAACCAAGCCCGCCATCGCGATAGGCAGCAGCAATTCGGGTCGCAACCTACCCCGAGCATATCTCTCGAAGCCGTTGGTCTGCATCCCGCGCACCGCAGCGTTTGAAGACTCCCCCTGTTCTTCTTCATTCGTACTCGTACTCCGCGGCAGCAGTACTCGTGCTCGTGCAACGAACCTCAAGCACGCGTTCCGCCAACTATGCGCCACTTCAACCAATGAAACCATTTCGCTCCGCGCGGGATTCGTCTTGCACATCCTGTAGCCTGTCATCCTGAG
>JBKCUI010000412.1:0-37925 GCA_046318495.1 Pirellula sp.
GCCAATCGTCACACCGTTGATATCCGTCACGGTGGCACTGGCAGCGGTGATCTCCAAACGATTGGAATCCCAGGATCCTCCTTGGCCCAAGCTCACGCTCGATGGGGTGGTGAGATTTGCCGTGCCACCGATGACCCACGACGCATTCGCGGTGTCTGCCAGGGTGATCGCATTGGTCGATTGCAGGATCGCGTTGCCGACAACATTCACACGAGCGTTGTTGCTGTCGGTGATCGAGTTGGCGTTAATGTTCCAATTGCCGTTCACGTTGACCGTGCCATCGACAGTGGCGGCACCAGCGGCACTGAGGCTGTAGTTGCCCGCGAGTTGGCTGTTGCCGACGGTCACGCTGTTGATGTCCGACACTGCGGCACTGGCAGCGGTGATCTCCAAGCGACTGGAATCCCAGGAACCGCCTTGGCCAAGCTCGACGACCCCAGGGGTGTTCAGTCGGGCCGTGCCCGAAATGAACCAGGCATCGGAACCGGAATCGGCAAGCCGAATCGGGCCGGTCGCTGTAACGAGAAATGCCCCGAAGGAGAGGATTTCTGTACCAAGCAAATCATCGATGGCTCCTTGGGACTGGATGTTCACGTTACTCGAAAACAGATTGAAGCTCGAGAAGTGAACATCGCCGCCAGCAACGAGATTGTACGTGCCGCGGATTTCATGATCGAACAAGGTGACTTCATTTCGCTCGCGGATGTCTGCGTTGAAGGACTTGACCGAGAGCAGCTCTGAATCCCAAACGCCTTGAGACCCTAGCTGGACACTACCATCCGTCCAAACAGACGCTTGTCCTTGGGTGACCCACGACGACGGATTGGTATCTGCGAGCGTCACCGACCCCTTCGCCAGGAAGAACAGATCGCCACCTACTTGAACATCCACGTTGGTGGAATCGGAAATGGATCCGGAGTTCGCGGTCGCATCGAGAAACCAATTGCCGGAAACCGAGACGTTTCCGTCGATGACTGCACTTCCTCCGGAAACCAGCGAGTAGTTCCCCGCGATGTTGGTGTTTCCAATTGCAACCGAACGGATGTCGGTGACCCAGGCGTTGGCCGCGACGATTTCCAGCCTTGGCGAGTCCCACACCCCTGCGTCTCCAAGGCGGACATCGCCGATGGCTGTTGCTTTGGTAGTGCCCGTAACGGCCCAAGCGTCGATGTTGCTGTCGCTTAGGGTGATGAATTGATCGGATTGAAGGCTTAGATTTCCAAAGATCAAGACGTCGGCACCACTCAGATCGGTGATGCTGCCGCTGGAATCGACTTCGACTTTGGAGGAGAATAGACTGAATCCATCGAAGACCACATTCCCGCCTGTGGTCAAGGAATAGGGGCCTCGTATCTCATGATCAAAGAGGATGACGTCATTGGTCTCGTGGACGTTTGCCGACATCGCCTTGATCGACAACGATGCTGAATCCCAATCGCCTCCATTGCCGAGTTGCACACTCGAATCGGAGTACAACGTTGCCGATCCATTTACCAACCAGGCATTGGTAGCGCTATCCGACAGGGCGATGCTCCCTCCGGCGCTAGCGAAAAAATCTTGATCGACCGTTACTTTGGCATTGGCCGTATCGTCGATGGTTCCGTGCTGATCGGTCAACACGGACAGGTCCTTTTCCACATGGATGCTTGAGTCGAACAACACCGAATCAGACGCCGCCAACTGAACGCGTCCGGCGGTCCACTGGGAGGCGATATGGATCCCGGACACGCCGGAAACATCGACCGCAAGACCGTTGGGGATCAAGGGTGCATTTCGGAAGTCACCTCCCCAGAAAAAGTTTCCTTGCTGCCCGGGCCCTTGAACCAGGACACTTTGTAAATCCCCGATGGCTCCAGAGAGCTCCATTCCATCGAGAGAGGCATTCGCATTGGTGTCGACAAAGAAATTGCTTCCATCGGCGAGCAAGCTAGCGTCTTGCATCCCGCCATTGGAGATATTGATGTGCAGCAATCCCGCTTGAAAGGTTGCATCGACCGCAAAGACGCGTCGACGCTCTAACCGCCGGGCCTCGAACCGAGGAAAAGCGGTCGATCTGCGGCGTGTTGCTGCCGCATGTTCGATCGCGGGTGATTGGACGTTGCCAGCCAAGACGTTTCGCGCAGCCAAGACCGCGGCGTCCATGGAAACGATCAGTTTTCTCAGAAACTCGCGAAGGGTTTGCAGAGGCACGTTGCTGTCTACCGGAAACTAGGTTTCCAAAAGGGGATGGTTGAAGGTCCGTCGATAACCGCCCTCGTTCACACCCTTCCCAATACGAAAAGTGCGAACGATGGAGTCTAACCCGATTTTCTGACAGAGGTTCGCCAATCGGAAGGAACGGGGGGAATCGGAAAAGAGCAGCTCGTTTTTATCGCTACGGGAGTTATCCTAAGGCTTCAGGATAAAGAATTAAAGTTCTCGGGCTGGTGTGTCGGGGCCGTGCCATGGAGGCCGCCGCAAAACGGCCCCGCCCTGGCGACAGGTTGATGGCCCATTTCCTGCAAGGCACGAGATAGCTGCCGCTCGAGCGGCGACAGACAGCGCTCCCCCATTCGATATGGCTTTTTGCTCATCGAACACTCTGGGCGCCTGTGGACCCAAAGACGAATCAACGACCAATCCTCATCGTGACCAGCATCAGCAACGAACCTTCCGCCGAACCGAACGATGACTCTGTCGAAACGACAGCTGCCTCAACGTCATCGCCAAGCAATTCCATCGACTCCCGGCCCCTTGTGGTTGCCATTTGCATGGCATCCGCGATCTCGATTTGCAGTTTGTTGCTGGTGTTTGGAATCTGCCTGCTGGACTCGATCACATCTTACGAGTTTGGCTCGATCCAAACGATTGTGTTGTCCACCGTGCTGGCGATGATGAACATCCTTGTCGCGTGGCTGTTTGTAGGCACAGCCGGAACGTCTGGGGCTCCCCAGAATTCGAAATAGCAACTCGGCAGACCGATGGGTTCTTTGTACGCAGCGCGTCCGCGAGCCCATCGAGTTGCTCACACACGCTTCGTCGATCCTGCGCATTCTGGAAATGTTAAGGGTTGCTGCATCATCGTCGCCACATCACCAACCGTGGCGTTTGGCGAAGTCCATAAAGCGTTCCCAGTCGAATGCGGTGAGATCGTGTTCGCCGTCGCGAAGATGGTAGCCGATCGCATCTCCGTACGCCGATGAATCCTCAGGCAGCGTTGTGCGTTCCAGGCCTTGTTTGCCGAACAGTTCGTAGGCTGGTGAGGCGAAGTGCCCAGAGAGCATTTCACCTAGCGGATCCGCCCATCGATCCTTGGTAGCGCTCGCGATGTAAACCGGACGGGGGGCAATCGACGCAATCAACTGATGCTGATCAAAGGGAAGTTGCTCTTCATGATCGTTGTACTTGCGAAAGTTTCGATTGAACCAATGCGGGAAGGAGCGGTTGATTGCAGCGACCGACTCTCCGTAGCAGCGTTTGCTCAATGCCGCGCCACCGCAACCTGAATTGTTGGATATCACCACACGAAACCTCGGGTCGTTGGCACCGGCCCAAAGCGATGTCTTTCCCAATCGAGAATGCCCGAGAACGAAAAGCGCATCGGGCGCGATACCATCGAGTGTGATCAGCGCGTCGGCGATGCGAGACAATCCCCAAGCCCATGCCCCGATCGATCCCCAGCGTTCGGGATGCTCTTCATCGCAACGAAACTCGGGATACAGCGCGTGCACGCCATTATCAAATCCATCATCAAAATCCGGATCGATGTCGCAGTAATGAGCCGTCGCAACGGCATAGCCTCGCCCGACGATGGCCTGGATGGGCCAGCGTTCGGAGTGGGATGCGCGACTGGCTTCGGTTGCGCGGTGATCGACCACACCGGGATGTCGATCGTCGCACCAACTGGTGGTCAACAAGACTGCTGGGTCATCGGTCACCGATTGATTGCCTCGAAAGTTCAAGCCGACAAAACAAGGGACGGCTTGCTGTTTATCGATTGGCGACCACACGATCAAATGAATTTCAACTTGCTTCCCTTCACGTCCCAGGACAACATTGAACTGGCGCCGTCGCACTTGTGCCGGCTGACCTGATCTCAGCTGGTAAACCCCTTCTTCAACCAACGTGGTTTGGACACTCACCGGTTCTACCGGTGCGAATCCATATTCCCCTTCGGCCAATTGGCGAACGAGTTCCGCTCGATGACTGTTCCATTGGGCAGGGGACTGCACACGCGATCCATCCGATCGCTCGAGTACATGGGGCAAGGTGTATTGAGGGACTTGGGACTCGTCGTAAATCGGCGGACGAATGCTTTGAGCCATGGCAACCCCCATCATCATCGAAACAGAAAAGATGCTTGCGCATCGAAGCGCGAGCGGCGCGAAGATAGCCATGCAGCGTGCGATCATCATGGAGGTTCCGAATAACGAGGAACAATCGGGAGAGGAAGCCATCGTGGGGACCGAAACGCAGGGCTTGGTGCCACGCTCCAGCCGTGTGCGCAGCAAACTACTTTTTCGCGGGCAGCGGTTCTAAACGGTCGCGCATCCCCCGGGTGGTTCCGAGAGTAACCAGCGGCAATCGTTGAGAGTTGCCGGGCGGGGCATTGCTGCGCGCATTGCAGCCGGCGCATCCACTGCAAGCGGGTAAGTTACCAGACTGAGAATCGGGGCGAAACCATCCGCTGCCGAATCGGTATGCACGGCGCGCGGCGACGCTCAAGCAGGCGATAACGATCGCGCCCACGATGAGCCATTGCCACAGCATGATTGCCTCAACCACGAATCGCCGAACCGTGAATTCAACGCGGCGCCCGGTTCCGCAAAAGCGCCACCACGAGTCATTGTACATGCGGAGCCGACAAACATCGACGTTTGCCGGCCCCTGAAGATCCGGCAGCCTTTCGAGCCGGACGCAATTCTACTGGGCTGATTCCACCGGTGTTATTCGTCGGCAACGTTGACATACACCTTCAAAGCAGAGTTATCCTCTACCAGCAAGCGCATCATTTCCTTGTAGTTGTCCAATCCATCGACGGGATTGGTCAAGATCTTGCCGATAACGCCCGGGAACATGACTTCCCCAAGGGCCAGATCCCGAATGCCGCTTTCAAAGTGCTCGCGGTTAGCGTTCACGCTACCTAGGAGCAGCTTGTTGCCGAGCACCCATTCGATGTTGATTTTGTCGGAGGGAACGGATGTCAGCGCTTTGCCACCCGTGATACTGGTCCATACCAGCGTGCCGTTATGGCCGAGCGACTCCATCGCTCCGAATGCGATCTTCGACGAGCCGGTCGCATCGACGATGATGTCCGCCTTGCCGACCTGCTTGGTCAAGTCTTCCAGCGACGTCTCGGATGTCGCGACGTAAGTGGCTTCCATCCCTTCTACGATGGAACTCTTGAGGTGAGGGCCTTTGGCGCGAGCCAGCGTGTAGACGTCGAGACCTTTGAGGCGAAGAACCAGCGTCGAAAGCAAACCGATCTGCCCTGCCCCGAGAACGAAGGCTCGCTTGGGACTCCAGACCTTCATCCGGCGCTGCGCCTCGTAGGCTTGCTGCACGGCTTTGGCAGCGCAGCTCATCGGCTCCATCAGGACGTGCAGATGCTTCAAGCCTTTGGGCACTCGAACGATGTAGTCTTCGTGGTCGACAAAGTACTCGGTCAAGTAACCGTGCAGCAGATTGATGCCCCGCTCGTAGTACGTCTCCTCGCTCGTCATATCGTAGGTACCGATCTTGTCGTAGATCGAACCACCTGGACGGCGAACCGTTGCGGTGACATAGTCGCCAACTCGGATGTTGCGAACATTGGGCCCGACCGCCTCGACACGCCCGAACGATTCGTGACCGAGGACCAAATAGTCGTCTCCTGGGGGCGGATTGCCGTAGAGCGCATCGTTGATCTCGCGATCGGTTGCATCCACTCCGACTTTTAGGACTTTGACCAAGATGCCTTTGCCATCCGGGATGCGCTGAATATCCGGAGCGGGGATGTCTCGCAAATGGACGCTGTGTGGAGTTCCGGGGCGAACTGCAATTGCTTTCATGGGTGTTGTGTGATTGCTGGGCAATGCCCTAAGGAAGGAATGACGAACCGGCAGGGTTCGCTTATCCGGGACGGGTTTGTGGCGAAGCACGGTGCAGGGCCACTTGGATCTGCTAGCTGGGCTCGGGAGCCCCCTGCTCGCACGGGAGGAAGAAGGCACAAGTATAGCGATCCCGCGGCATTCGGCACGGGGCGGGGCGGGTTCCGCTCGGAGTTGGGGGTTGAGCAGACCGACGCGGCCGATCGACCGCTGGGGCTGCCAGTAAATGGTGGGGGGAATCGTGGGGTTTAGGAGCGGTTTCAAGTGGCCGGAGCCAAAACCGACCGAGCCGCATTCGACGCAGAAGCGTTCGACATCGGCAGCCCTCGCGATACAATCCCACAGACGCAGATGAATTCTGCCCATCCAGCGGGGCATTTCGCGATGCGATCCTACGGAGTCTGGCATACCGCGAGCGTCGGTGGTAATGCCGCTCGGACGGCATGGGCATCGGTAGGCGATGACTCATCCCATCGGCTTTCCCGTTTTTGATTTTTCGTAGTCGTTCCTTCAACATTGGTGGAAAGGGGCCTGCGCGAGCATGTCCGAGTCACGGGTGGTCTTGGCTATGAGCGGAGGCGTTGATTCCAGCGTCGCCGCACACTTGCTCCTCGAACAAGGCTACGACGTCGTCGGCGTTTTCATGCGGCACGGCGAGCAATCGAGCGCGGCATGTGAACTCGGCAGCGGCCGCCCGAATCCATTGCTGCCGATCTTGCAAGGTCGTCTCGACCACAAACAAGGATGCTGCAGCGCCAGCGATGCCGCCGATGCCAGGCGAGTTGCAGACATGTTCTCCATTCCGTTCTACGCGCTCGATTTGGAATCGGACTTCAAGCGCATCGTCGATTACTTCGTCGATGAGTACCATCATGGCCGCACCCCCAACCCATGCGTTCAGTGCAACAATTGGATTAAGTTCGGCAGATTGTTCGAGTACGCGGACGCGGTCGGCGCGCATTATGTCGCCACGGGGCACTACGCGAGAATGCTCGAAGCTCCCGATTCTCGCGAAGGCATCGCATTGCATCGCGGATTGGACGATGACAAAGATCAAGCCTACGTGCTGACCGGAATCGATCGGTCGCTGTTGCCTCGCATGTTGCTGCCAGTCGGAGGGTTTCGCAAGACTCAGATACGCGAGATGGCTGCGAAGATCGGCCTGCGCGTTGCCGACAAAAAAGACAGCCAAGAGATTTGCTTTGTCACGACGGGACTCCATGCGGCGTTCGTTCGCGATCGCAGTCAGATCGATACGTCGGGCGAGATCGTGACGCTGGATGGTCGCGTCGTCGGTCACCACCCTGGCATCGAAGGCTTTACCATCGGACAACGCAAAGGCTTGGGCGTCGCCATGGGAAGCCCATACTTCGTCGTCGCGATTGAACCCGCAACGCGACGGGTTGTGATCGGCCCGCATGAAGCCCTCGGACGCATGAGCTTGGTCGCTGATGGCGAGAATTGGTTGGTCGATTTTCCGTGCGACACCCCGACGGTTGCAGAGGTGCAAATCCGGTACAACTCCTCCCCGCAACCCGCCGTCGTGACGCGGGCTGCAGACGGCTCCTTTCGCGTCGACTTCGAGACTCCGGCATATGGCGTTTCGCCCGGACAACTCGCGGCGGTGTTTCAAGGCAGCCGAGCGCTGGGGTGCGGATGGATCCGAGAAACCATGCGCCCGGCACTTGGAAGCGAAACGCAAGCGGCCTTCACGCCTGCGTCCTGATCGGGGCATCTTGATCGGGGTTCGGTTCAACTCGTCTACGCTGACCTCTCGCCGCATCGCGGCAGCGAGTCTGGGAAGCAACACCTCATCGCTCCAGTCGCACAAAGACTCGAAAGCCATTCGAATCCGCCAAGCGGATCATGGTTACGGGATAGGCCCCAAGTCAAAGGCTTCATCCGGTAGCAAACAAGCTATCCCGCGTTCGATGGGATAGAACCAGCGACCGTCCGTGGAAACTAGACCTTGCGTTGGAATCTGGGAAAGAGTACGACCCAATTTCGTGCGAAGCAGTCCCTGCCCATGGAGCGTTTGAATACGGTCCAAGGTGTCCCGGGATGCTAGCATTAACTCGGTTCCTGTATTCGGGCAACGGATGAGCCCCATGAGCCAATCGCTGAGTGCATTATCGGTCGTCATCATTGCGGCGTGCTGTCTGCAAGGTGGTAGTGCATGGGCGCAGGGAGCCGGATACAACCCTGCCACCTACTCAGCCGCCAATCCTAACATCTCGGGCGGTACTCCGCCTTACCCAACGGCCGCCAGCAGCGGAGCAAGCGCCCCGGCAACGGGAGCCGATCAGTTCGCAGCCCCTGCCCCAGTCATGACCTTTCTCGACATGTACACCGGACAACCATGGGGCCGGTATGTCGTGTCCGAATCGGTAACGGTTCCCAAGTACGAGTATCAACCGGTCCCAGAGCGCGTTTGGGTACCGACATGGGTCCAAGAGCCCAAAACAACGACCGTTACTCAATACGATCCTGTCGTTTCGTACCAACTGCGACCGCGGTCGATCCCGAGCTCCAATCCTTTTGCTCCCCCGCAACAAATCGTCGAGTACGCGCCGATCGTTCAGTACCAACCGCGCAACGTTCAAGTCAATCAAATGACCGCCTACCAACGGTACGAAGAGAAAGAAGTCACGCGCATGGTCCCTGTGCTGGTCAATGCCAGCGAGCAGCGATCGAAGTTTGTCGATCGACCGCTCACCGCTTCCGGTAATGGACTCCCGACCAGCGGAAACATGGTCCAGGAAGCAGCCATGCTTTCGCAGGCCAACCGCACCACGGCCAAGTACCCCACTCGATCGATCGACTACCCATCGCAGCCGGTATACGGTTCGCCGGTGTACGGCTACTCGGCATCGAACTTGGCATGGACCACCAAAACCATGCCCGCCCCGCCTGCCGTCAATCCCGCTTCGTACTATGCTTCGACCGGCACCACCCCGATCGTGCCGATCTCGAATACCGTTGCCATGCCCGCGCAGCAACCTCCGGCCAACTATGCTGCGGCCGGCTATCCAACGACCTACGCAGCACCCGTTGTCCCCATCGCCACGCCGATGCCTGCCAGCTATGCAGGTGCGGGTACTCCCATTCCTCCGGCAATGCCAGGAACGGCTCCGACCATGGCAGGGATGCCCTACAATCCCTACCTCGTCCCGGCAGGAAGTGCTCCCATGGCGACACCAGGCTATCCAGCCTCGTATGCTGCGGGCGTCCCCACGGGAGTTCCCCCCGGCAACACCTACGCCGCCGGGCCGACGATGCCGCCGACCATGTCCCCTTATGGACAACCAGCCTACGGCACTCCCTACGGCTACAATGCAGCACCGTATGGATACGGATCTCCGTACGGCTATGCAGCCCCAAGCTCCGGGCAATCTGTCTACAACCAGTACATGGCTTGGTTATCGACTCAAGGAAGTTTGTTCCAGACAAACATGTTCGCTCAACGCGGCGGCACCGCCTCGATGACCACCACCGGAGGCTATCCCTACGCAGGTTACCCACCGGGTGCCTACCCTCCTAACCCGATGGCCGTCGGCGCCGTCCCTCCCGTTCCCCAAGTTGCGAACAACCAATACGGAGTGTATTCCAGCGCGCCCAATGCTTCGGGCCGCACGATGGCACCCGTCAGCAACTATTAGCCTGCGGCAGCGCTACTTGAACAACGACTCAGGCACCCATCACAGCGCATGGCATTCGCTCGCTCGCGAATCGCACTTGGATATCTGGTTTGTCATTACGCATCGTTCGTGCGCTCGGAGAGTCCCCGCGCTCGGAGGTCGGCCGGGCTTGCGATCGCCATCGAATCCTTGCCATCCAAAGCATCGACCCAAATCATGCAACCCAAAAACTCTGCGACCAAGTGTCCATGGATTGCAGCGACGTCCCGGTCGCAACCGCCCCAGCCGCAACTTCCTGCAATGCCCGAACATTCGCCAAAAAATGGCATATCGTTTGCACGTTTACCGGAACAAGTGAAGCGATCCTCGCTCAGGCGGTTTGACATCTGTGGGCGGCCCGATTTTAATCAGGCGTTCCGCACGCGATTTTCTTGCCCTGGTGGCTGGGAAGCGCACGTCCTGCCCGTGTCCTAACGACTGTTTTCTATCTGGAGCAAAGTACGCGCATGAAGAAGTTTGTCATTTACACTGCGGTCGCTTTGACGGCATGTGTGGTCTCGCCGAGCGCATTCGCCATCAAGGAGTTCGGCGAAACGTGGGTCAAGGTGTATGTGGAAAAGAGCGAGAACGAAGAGTTCAAGAAACTCGCTGCCGAAGCCAAATGCAACGTTTGCCACATCGAAGGGGAAAACAAGAAGAAGCACAACCCCTACGGCGACACCCTGGAACACGATGGCTTGACCAAGAAGAACTTTCCACCTGCCAAGTTCAAGCAACAGCCCGACGAAGTCCGCAAGGAAATCGAAAAGCTCTTCAAGGCTGCTGAAGAAAAGAAAGCGGAAGGCTCCGAGAAGACGTTCGGCGAGCGCATCAAGGAAGGCTTGCTGCCCGGCGGCGATAAGCTCGGGAAGTAGTTTCGCCGGAACCAGTGGGTCCCGACCGCAATGGCCCGTGCCTACCAGAAACGGCACTTGCCTAGAAAACGGGAACGAACCCCAGAATTCCATCATCGCAATCCAGCACAAGCGTTCTGCCTACCAAGGCAGGACGCTTTTTTCATTGGTATCGACCGCATGCTGGCCGATTTTGGGGCGCCCATTACGCCCAGTTCTCCACCGTTCGATCGGCGATGGCTTGGCGCGATCGCCAATGGCTTGGCGTTTCCTCCCACAAACCGGGCCGAGACTCCTGGTTTTTTTGGGCCATCGGGCGAATTCCCTTGAACCCCGTCGAGCTAGACTGCGTTGTCGCTATCATAGTACGCCATACGCGACTCGGTCGACGGCCCAGCGGTGGACGTATCTGTTGAGCCACCGCGTGCGCTGACCTTCCTCACCTTGAAAGTACCCCCCGCCATGCTTCGCTGTTTTGCTCTGCTGGCTGCGCTCTTCGCCAGCCCTGTCGTTTGCCTTGCTCAAGACTCCAAGAAAGTCGTCGAAGACGAAAAAGGATTTGAGAGCCTGTTCGATGGAGAGTCGCTCAAGGGCTGGAAAGTCAACGAAAATCCCGATAGCTGGAAAGTGGCCGACGGCGCCCTGGTTTGCAAAGGAGAACGCAGCCATTTGTTCTATGTAGGGGACGACAAACCCTTCAAGAACTTCCACTTCAAGGGCGAAGTGATGACCGAACCCAACAGCAATGCTGGGATCTATTTCCACACCAAGTATCAAGACTCGGGCTGGCCCAAGTACGGATTCGAATGCCAAGTCAATCTTTCGTACAAAGCAGACCCACGCAAGACCAGCAGCCTGTACGCCGTCAAGGACGTGCTTGAACCGGCTGCCAAGGACAACGAGTGGTACACGCAAGAGATCATCGTTGTCGGCAACAAAGTCACCCTCAAGGTCAATGGCAAGACGCTCGTCGAGTACGTGGAACCTTCCGACCAAAAGGCAGGCGCAGACTTCACTCGCAAACTCGACGAAGGAACCTTTGCACTCCAAGCCCACGATCCAGGCAGCAAGGTTTACTTCCGCAATTTGCGCGTCAAGCGACTCCCTGATTGATCCCTTCGGCCTGGTCTTCTCTCGTCGCGACTTGCATGCAAACTCAAGACTCGATTCGAATTGCTGCTTCGCCACGGAACACGATTCCGTGGCGAATGCTGTTTCTGGTTAGCTGTTGGCTGCTAGGTTTATCCCCCCGCGCCTGCGCCGATGACTCCGAGATTCGCATCGATGTCGCCAGCGGGTTGTCGAACGTTTGGAAGATCGGATTTCCCACGCGACATCGCGTGACGGTCGTCAGTTCGCGCCCTCTCCGTGCGACACTCGAAGTCCTGACCGTCGACGGCGATGGCGTCCCCGTCCGCTACCGCGATGCGCAATGGGAGGTCGATTGTCCAGAGAACGAAGCGGCAACGCTCGAGGTGATCGCCAAACACGGTCGCGGCAATCGTCCGATCTGGATTGAAGTGTTTGACGATCAACATCGGTTGGTGCATCGGCATGCTCTGAACGATGCGCAGCGTGGAACCCCAATCTCGGCCACTCAGCCTTGGTTGGTCGGCATCGGAACCGATCGCATGGACCTAGGACAAGGAGCCATGAAGTCCGCTCAAGGCGTCTTGATCGAGTACAGCGTTTCTCAGATCGCAAACGCTGCCGAGCTACCGCAACACGAGATGGCTTATCATGGTGTGGACGCAGTGGTCTTCTCCTCCGCCAACACGGACCTCAATCGATCTCTAGCGCATGCACAGCGACAAGCCCTGCGGGCCTACTTGAGCCAAGGCGGCCAATTGGTGCTGACGTGGGGCAAGTACGGTGGAGAATTGGCGGCCCACGAGGAATTCGCAAGGTTGATCCCTGGAGAGTGGGTCAGCGCGGCCACCGGTTGCGATCCCGGTCCCATTGAGTCCTTGCTCGGCTCCCAAGACCAACTCTCCCCGCTCGATTGTTCGATCCTGAAACTGCGCAGCGGAAAGATCGATGTGGTTACCGCTGCGAACGATCGATCCAAGCTACCGTTCATCGCTCGCTGGGCCTATGGAACCGGAAGCGTGGTATGGCTAGCTACCGAAATCGACAGCCCTGAGATGCTCGCTTGGAATACGCGTCCCGCCTTGCTCAAGGTGCTGCTCAAGGACCACTGGGAACGGGCAGAAGGCCGTGCGACCAAGGAATCGTTTAACGCCTACGAGGACTTAGCCGGCCAACTCAATGCATCGCTCGATTCCTTCCCGAACCTGACTCTGGGCAACCTCGGGCACTTGGTTTTGATCGTAGCCATCTTCGCATTGCTCATCGGCCCGTTCGATTACTTCGTCGTCTCGCGAACGTGGCGGTTACCGCGTTGGACTTGGTGGACTCTAGCGCTCGCCTCGCTCGGTACGATGCTGACCACGGTGCTTCTGACCCGAGCATGGAAACCGGAATTGCCTTGCATCAATCAAGTCGAGATCCTGGATTTTGACGATCAAACACACTTGCTTCGAGGGCGCAGCTACATCCACACCTACGCAGGGCGCCGCGGGGTTTACGACTTTGCAGCCAGCCATCGCAGTTTTGCCGAAGGAAGTGCATCCTCGGCGACACCGCTGCCCAGCCGTCTGGATTGGCTCGGTCAACCAGGAAAAGGTTTGGGCGGGTTCGATTCCAACGTCACGACGCAATTGGGATTGCCCGAGTACTCGATCGCATCGGGGGACGCATCGAACGCAGCCATCGACAATCTCGGATTTCCTGCAGCCGGCACCAAAGGCCTGATGTGCGAATGGACTGAGACCATCGCGTTGGCCGACGCCGCCAATGGACTTGGAACCGTTCCTGGCAAAGACGATTTGCTACAAGGCTCATTCGCCAACCCGCTCGGCGTCGAACTCCAGAACGCCGTCCTCTACTTCGCAGGCCGTGCGTACAGTGTCCCGGCACGCATCCGTCCTGGCGAGCGCGTCGCGATTTCGACCTCGATCCCCAAAGACATCACGCGCCGATTGCAACGCAAAGCGTTTATCGCGGGCGAAGAACAAGGGGTTGAATGGAATCCATCCGATACCGACAGCGTGGAACGACTCGCTGAGTTGCTCAGCTTCCATCGCTCTGCCGGAGGCCCTTCCTACACCGGACTGTACCATCGCTACCTGTCTGTATTGGAAGCTTCCGATTTGCTCAAACTCGAGCGGGCGGTGCTCTTTGCGCAAGTCGCCGAACCAGCCAGCGCGTGGACGTTGCGTCGCAATGGCATTCCCGTCGCACCCGCGGCTGGCAAATCGCGAACCGTCATCCGCATCGTGCTCTCGGTGGAGAACAACAGCAAATCGTCGATGCTGCAGCGCGATGACAACCGCCCCAACCCACAGTGATCTAGCTCTCGCCAGACATACCCATCCCAGCCAAGCAAAGGCGCATCGTGATCAAAACGATCCAACTGACCAAGAAGTACGATGACATGTACGCCATCCGAGATATCGATCTCGATCTCGGCCAAGGGGACCTGTTCGGCTTCATCGGCCCCAACGGCGCCGGCAAGACGACCACCATGCGTATCGTCGCCACATTGCTCGAGCCGACCGAAGGCGAAGCGTACGTGTGCGATTACTCCATCTACACGCACCCAAAAGAGATCCGGCGATTGGTCGGCTTCATGCCCGACTTCTTCGGCGTCTACGATGACATGACCGTGATCGAGTACCTGGAGTTTTTCGCGGCCGCCTACCGCATCGGCCCCCAAGCGCGCCGCAAACGCTGCAACGAGATGCTCGAAGTGGTTGACCTCGACTTCAAACGCGACGCCTATGCAAACACTTTGTCGCGCGGGCAAACGCAACGTCTCGGACTCGCGCGAACGCTTCTCCACGACCCTGCTGTCCTGCTGCTCGATGAACCTCTGAGCGGTTTGGATCCTCGAGCCCGTATCGAAATGCGTGCCCTGATGCGCCGTCTCGGTGCCATGGGTAAAACCATCATCGTCAGCAGCCACATCCTTCCGGAACTGGCAGACGTTTGCAACAAGGTCGGTATCATCGACTCGGGGCGCATGATCGCCAGCAACGACGTCGCGTCGATCATCAAGCAAGTCCGCCCCAACACCGTCATCTTGGTTGAAACCTCCAATCCGGAAACCCTCGAGAAAGCCGCCAAGCTGCTCGAAGGTCACGATTTGGTTGCCTCCGTCGACCTCCAACCGCCAACCTTGCGCGTTACGCTACGCACCGACGTTCAGGATTACTCCCCTCTAGCCGCGGTCTTGATCGAACGAGGCATTCCCATCCGTCGCTTCGCCGCGGAAGAGATCAATTTGGAATCGGCCTTCATGGCGTTCACCAAAGGGGCGGGCGCCAAGATCTAATCCAATTCGCCAGCCCCGGCGCACCCCTCCTCTCCACGCATGTTCCCACGGAGCATTGGATGTCACACGAAGAACCTGCGACCGCCGCCAGTGTCGCTTCCGGCCGAGCGTTGCACGAAGACTGGTTGCTCATTCTTCTCGGTGCGTTGACCCTTGCCATCGCTTGGGCGCTGACCGAATCCCGCCCCAACCCTGCGACCGATAAGCCCCCCATCGTGGTCAACCATGCGCGGGGCTTGATCGCCAAGCTGGAATCCTGGAAAGACCAACCTGCGACGGCGTTCTACTCCAAACCGAAGCAAGGCGATCCCACCTTGATGGGACGACCACTCTTGGTCACCTTTTCGGTACTAGGCATCCTGCTGATTCCGGTCGCCATCTGGAAACGCATGCGACCGATGCAGTTCTGCGTTGGTTATGCAGCGCTCTTCGCATTGTCGCTGCTCGCATTCTTGTTGGCGTCGCAGGAAGTCATCAAGCAATACAACTTCGAGTATGTGCTATGGGCGTTGCTGCTGGGACTCTTGATCAGCAACACCGTCGGCGTCCCCGCTTGGCTGCGTCCGATGTTGATGGGAGATAGCTTGATCAAGCTCGGTTTGGTGCTCTTTGGCGCCGAAGTCCTCTTCGGAAAACTCGTCGCTCTGGGGATGCCCGGAATCCTAACCTCGTGGGTGGTGACGCCGATTGTCTTGATCACCACCTTCTGGTTTGGACAGCGGATCCTCAAGATGGAATCTCCGAGTCTGAACATGGTCATCTCGGCCGACATGTCGGTATGCGGAGTCTCTGCCGCCATCGCAACCGGGGCCGCATGCAAGGCCAAACGCGAAGAAGTCTCCTACGCGATCGGTGTGTCGCTCCTATTCACCGCCATCATGATGGTCGTCCAACCCTACGTCGTCCTCTGGTCTGGGATGGACAAAAACGTGGGCGCCGCGTGGATGGGTGGAACCATCGATTCCACCGGTGCCGTAGCTGCCGCCGGGGCAGTGCTTGGCGACGCGGCCGCAACGGTCGCCAACACAGTCAAGATGATCCAGAACGTGCTCATCGGTGTCATCGCCTTTGGCGTGGCCGCCTTTTGGTCCGCCTACTACGCCCCCCCAGGAACGTCCAACACCGTCGGCATCTCTGAAATCTGGAAGCGCTTTCCCAAGTTCATCCTGGGCTTCATCGCCGCATCGCTGGCCTTCTCCTTTCTGCCCGGTGCATTCGGTGCCAATCCAGCCATCGCCGAGACCGTGAGCAAAGAAACCACCAGCCTCCTTCGCATCTGGTTGTTTTGCATGGCCTTTGTCGCCTTTGGACTCGAAACCAATCTCCGCGAACTGTGGCGATACCTTTCGACAGGCAAGCCTCTCGCCCTCTACTTGATCGGCCAAACCTGGAGTTTGATCCTTTCCCTTGCCATGGCATACCTGATGTTTGGCTGGCTCTATGCAGACCAGATTCAAGCCATCCTCAAAAAGTGATGCCTGCATATGGATGCAACGCCATTAGATGAAACTGCACCCCGACTGCTTGAGCGACGCAGGTTCAATGCTGCCAAGTTTCTGCTCGCCGCTGGATGCATCGGATGGATCTGGCTCGTCGGGCTACCTTGGTTGGGCCAGTGGCAACCGGTTCGCCAACACGTGGATCGATTGAACACCCAACGCATCAACGCATCGGCCATGTTCTATACCGAGTTGGAACCAGCCCTGCCTGAAGAACGCGATCGCGCTTACTCCGAGGATGGTCGGGAGGCTTCGAAGTAACGCCGCGCCGCAGGATGATACGGCAAGCCCTGCCAACTGGCCGCAAGTCCCTTGGGAATCATGTCTTCGGACATCGCCGGCGCATCGTAGATTGCGGAAAGGCATTCCTCGACCAGTTTGGAAGAAGCGTTTCTTCGAGTCACCAGCAAAGCCGCAGTGGCCAACGTCTGCAGCGGTTGATCCACCGCGCCGCGGTAAGCGCCGGAACGAAACTCGTACACACGAAACATCGGTTCGCTCAAGGCAAGCCGAGCCGCATTCTCGATCGGGATGAGCCGATACTTCCCCTCGCTCAACAGTTCGACCATGCCTGCCTGTTCCGACTTGATCACCGCTATCATGGGATGCCCCAGTTGCCGGACCTCGGCTTGCGTCCAATCCCCTTCTACTGGCTCGATCTTGCGATCCCGCAACATCCTGAGGGCCGCTTGCCGCGTCCCGGAATCCTTGCTCCCGATCACAACCTTTTGACCATCGAGATCATCCAATCGCTGAATCGTCGATTCTTTTGGCACCAGCACATGAATCGCTTCATAGAACAAGGGAGCGATAACGGCGACTTGATCGTCGCGGACCGTGGATTCCTGCATCAATGCGATGTCCGCATGACGCTCCATCAGTTGCCGCAGATTCTCAAGCGATCCGCCGGTCGAGATCACCGATGAAGGTGCGCCGGAGTGCGATTTGATCCGTTCTGAGATCTTGCCAGCGATGTCGTAGTACATGCCTCCTGGCGATCCCGATGCGATGGTGATGCGCGAGGGCAAGCGTCGATCGGAGAGGTATTGGAGCCATTGATTGCCGAACAGGATGGCTGCTAGGGTGACGAACGACAAACCGATCAACACATGCTGCGCCCAACGCTGCGACGGACTTGGCTCCACCTGTTTACCACCCGTCAGCGCTGCCACGATCGGGATGTTCGACACCCAAAACTTGAATCGTCGCGGCAATGCAGGCGGCTTGGCCACAATCGGGTGCCCATTGAGAAACCGATCGAGATCTTCCGCCAAGGCCTCTGCCGAAACGTATCTCAAATTGGTCTGCTTCTCCAAGCACTTCACCACGATCGTATCTAAATCGAAGTGGATGTTCTCGCGTAATTGGCGCACCGAAGGAGCAGGGCGATTCATGACTTGCATCATCGTCGCCATCACCGACTCGGCTTGGAACGGCGGGCGTCCTGTGAGCAATGCGAACAAGATCGCCCCCATGGCATAAACATCGGTCGCGATGCCTTGATCCGCCGTCTTGCCAGACGCTTGCTCGGGGGACATGTAGCTAGGAGTGCCCAGCGCCGCTCCGGTAGCCGTCAATCCATTCTCCCCCCCGCCGATCTGCTTGGCCAATCCGAAATCGGTGATCACGATCTGATCATTCTCATCGATGAGGACATTGGCGGGCTTCAGATCGCGATGGACGACGTCGTTCTCGTGTGCATAGTGAATCGCGCGCGCTACGTCGCGCACGTAGCGGACTGCTTGCATGGGATCCATCGGACCATCCGCCAATTTTTTTGCCAAGTCCGAACCTGGCACATAGTCCATCGAAAAGAAATGATGGCCGCTCTGCTCACCGCAATGATAGATGGTGACGATGTTCGGATGGGTCAGCTTGGCGACACTTCGCGCTTCGCTATAGAACCGCATGACTTCATCTTGCGTTGCCAACGCCCCGGACCGGATCATTTTGATGGCGACTTGCCGATGCAGTTGCAATTGATTGGCGAGGTAAACCACCCCCATTCCCCCCCGGCCCAATACCCGCACCAGCAGGTACTCGCCGAATCGACATGGCAATGTCGATTGGGTGTTGTCCAGTGATGGGAACTCGGACAAGCTGAAGTCCAGCGGTTGCTCCGTGATCGAAGCAGCATCTCGCGTATCGGTGGCGAGTCGGGCTCGTCGCAGATCATTCAGTTCGATGGTCGCCGCGTTGGGATCATGCTCTGGGTTGACGGAATGCTGTTGCGTAGAAATCGCGTCGTTCATCGCCAGATTGGCCAACGTCGGCCCGGCCATCGTTTCAATCCAATCCGCTGCTTCCAAAAGGGATTGCAACGCGCCAGAAAGCTCAGGGTGCTCCTTGATGAATTGTTCGCGGTCGACTTGTTCGCCTGCATCATGCCGACGTAGGAAATCGAGCAACACGGCATCGAGCTGAGGGTCGAGTTCTTCGTTTTCTTCTTGCATGCCCTTCAGGTCCTACGGCGGTCGCCAGCGTGGTCGCGTGAAGATTTCAACGATTGCTGAAAGCCTTTACACCAGCGTTCTACCGCAGATTGTAGAAAAGACCTCGGCTAGGTCCTAGTTGAACTCTCGTGCAAATCCCGATTTCTAGCATTCTCCTTAGGTCGCACTCTCCGCTTCCGGGCTATCGTTTACCTCGCATCGGCGACTGAAAACTGCGTGAGGTGGGTGTGTCGCTTCGCTGAAAAAACGCATCGCGAGTTCCCGAAAAAAGAAGGGATCCTCCCGCGGGTCCGGCTCCAGGCCCGAGCTCGATCACATAATCCGCTCGCCGAATCAATTGCTCGTTGTGCTCGATGACCAATAGGGAATTCCCACCGGCGATGAGAACGTCCAAACAATCCACCAACCGATCGACATCTGCAAAATGCAAGCCCGTGGTCGGTTCATCCATCACGATCAATTGCTTGGATTGTTGCCCCAAATGCGCAGCCAACTTCAATCGCATCGATTCCCCAGCAGACAAACTCGAGACGCTTTGCCCGAGCGGAAGATAGCCGAGCCCGATATCGATCAGCGGCGCCAAACGCGATTGAATCCTCGGTTGACCTCGAAAGAAATCGCTCGCTTGAGAGACGCTCATCTCGAGCACCTCCGCAATGCTGCGATCGCGATATCGAATTGCAAGCACCTCCGGTCGGAATCGACGTCCTTGGCAATCGGTGCACGGGAGTCTGACATCGGCCATGAATTGCATGTCGACCACCGTGAACCCCAGCCCCTCGCATGCAGGACATCGCCCCGCCGCGCTATTGAAGCTGAAATGGCTGTCGGTCATCTTGGCGAGCTTGGTATCCGGCAAACTCCCGAACAAGGAGCGAATCTCATCCATCACCTTGGTGTACGTCGCGGGAGAAGATCTAATCGATTTTGCAATCGGTGATTGGTCGATGGCAACGCAACCGTCGATGTTTCTTTCCCCCCGCAACTGCTGAAACGGCAAACAAGGTGTCGTGTCCTCCGCATCGCCTTGCGAATGACTCAACGCGGGAACCAACGTATCGAGGATCAAGGAGCTCTTTCCAGATCCGCTTACTCCAACCACAACCACCAATCCGCCGAGTGGAATCCGAACGTCTACCTGCTTGAGGTTTCGGCCACTGGCTCCAATCAATTCAATCGCCCCCGCGTCAGGCGATCCCGCGCCATTCGACCCAGCGCCATTCGACCCCGCTCCGAGCGGTCGCGGGGCCGGATTCTTCGCTTTGCCGAACAAGTACTTTGCGGTGAGCGTTTTGGATTGCTTCAGTTCTTTGGGACTGCCTGAAAAACAGACAGTGCCACCCTGAACTCCAGCTCCTGGGCCGATTTCCAACACATGATCGGCATGGAACAGCAGAAAGGGTTCATGCTCGATCAGCACCACCGTGTTCCCGCGCTCGACCAATCGTTCGATGGCGGAAGCCACCCGCTCCGTGTCCGTTGGATGCAAGCCAACCGTCGGCTCGTCGAGAACATACAGCATGTCGACCAGATCGGATCCCAAGAGGCTCGTCAATGCGACGCGCTGCGCTTCGCCTCCGCTGAGCGTATGCAACGTTCTCGACAGGGTCAGATAGCCCAAACCCACCAACGATAAGTAATCCAATCGCGACCGTACTTCTTGGATCGCAGTTCGTCTCGCCGCCAGTTCACGATCCTGGGATTGGTTCGAATCTTCTCGCGCCGTCCATGCGCTTTCCAAGCCATCCACCCAGTCTTTGAGCGCATCGACCGTGCGATGCGTCAGCTCCGCAAAATGCAATCCATCGTGTCGATAGGCAAGTGCCGCTTTGGACAATCGCAAGCCATCGCATGTCGCACACTGCTTGTACGTCTTCCATCGCGACAGGAACGCCCGAACGTGCAGCTTGTACTTCTTGCGCTCGAGCCAAGCAAAGAACCCATCCAGACCGCCGAACTTGCGCGCGGGGACCCCCTGTTCAATCACCTTCCATTGCGCCCGCGTTAGCTTGGAAACAGAGACGTCCACGGGCAGATCATAATCGCCCGCCAGCGCCAGCAACTCGTGAAGTTCATGTTCGTAGGCAGGGGTTCGCCAAGCCGCGATGGCCCCGTCTCGCAACGACAGGCTGCGATCGGGTACGACTTTGTCCATATCGATTGAGGAAACCTCGCCAAACCCCGTGCAGTCGGGACACGCACCGATGGGACTATTGAAGCTAAAGAGCCTCGGCTCGGCATCCGGCAACTCCAAATTGCATGCGGCGCATCGGAGCCCGCGCGAGTACCGCATTTCCGCATAGCGTTTTCCGTCAACCTCTCGGATCGACGCGATCTCGCTACCGTCCATCGAGGCGTCGCTTTCGATCTCTCGCAGAACGACTGCCCCCCGAGGCGTTCGATCGAGCGCCAACTCCAACGCCGACTGAATCGATCGCGCCAATCCTGGAGTTCCGGTTTGAAACCGCTCGACGATGACGAATCCGCTCCCTTTGGCCGGAACGCGTTTGGCCCAAGTGGAACGCTCTTGCGACAGCTCGTGAATCGCATCGCCCACCAAAACACGGATGAAACCGGCGCTTTGCAACTCCGCCAATTGCCCTGCCAAATCGGTCTTGCTCGCCCAGTCGAGATCGAACGCCAGCATGGAGCGAGTTCGCGGCGCCTGCTCCAGCATCCGACCGATGCTCGTCGCCGTGTGCTTGTACAAAGGTTTCCCGCAGCCGGCGCAATGCGGCTCCGCGATCAAGGAAAACAGAATGCGAAGCGGTTCAAGCAGCTCGCTTGCAGTCCCGACCGTGCTGCGATTGTTGCGAGTCCGCCCGCCGCGCGTGACGGCCAACGAAGGAGGCAAATGATCGAGACGGGTGTACCTAGGCTTTTCGATCCTCGCCAAAAACTGGCGAGTGTAAGCCGAGAAGCTTTCGATATAGCGCCGCTGCCCTTCGGCGTACAGCGTATCCAAAGCGAGCGATGTCTTACCGCTGCCGCTCACGCCGCAGACAACAGTCAAACGATGCAGCGGGATATCGACATCGATGGCTTGCAAGTTGTGTTCAGATCCACCTCGCAGTTCGATGCATCGTGGTGAATTCATCCCAGGCAATCCACCCCATAAACGCGTGAACCGTATTGAACACTTGGGTCGATTCCGACCAGAAACACAACGGAACGATGCCCGGATGGAAACTTCCTAGTCGGGAAGCTCGAACACCGTTCTGCGGAATCCCAATGCTTGGATTCTAGACTAGTTGAAGCTCAGCGTGCTGGTGAGCAAGTAACGCACCAAGGCGGCCAACCAACCGACCGACAAAATGGCGATGCTGATCAACGACGACCACACCCAAAATCGGGTCGCCGGACCATAGGCAGACGGAGCGGGTGGATCCTGCGTGGTCCGCTCGATCCAATCATTGCGGTCGATCACATCCTCGAACAGTCGCGATTGGACGGGCTCCAACAGTCCGAATTGCACAGAGAACTCCAGCATGCCGTAAACGACTTGCCGACGGCCCAATGCCGTGATTCCCAACGCTTCGAAACACCAAATTTGACGACCGAACCGCTCTTCTTGCTCTTCCTGACAGTACTCGGCCCGCAAGTTCTCGATCCGAGATTGCTCGGGACAGAACTCATTGCGGACCACAGCCCGCAGCGCGTGCTCGGTTACTGCTTGCCAAATTTGCCTTGGAAAGTGACGATTGTCTGCTTCCGGTCTCACGATTCGATTCCTTCGCCCGATAGAGCCGCACGTTTTCCTGCGCGGTGACTCCCGCTTGTTTCCCTACCTTCCCAGTTCACGGATTAATATAGGAAGGATAGCAAGTCAAGGAAAAGGTCCATCCTCTACATGAGCTGGAAGAATTGTTGGTTTTTGGGAAAAAATCAAGGAATTTCTCGCGCTGAGTGCGGCTTGCTGCTAGCCCCCCAAATCGGACAACTCCGGAGGACAAGGTGTTTGAACGAAAAAGCCTAAAGTGGCCGATCCTGCTAGCGATCTTCATGATCGTCGTCCTCGTCGGCCTGACGGTTGGCTGGGTCTTGCTCAACGTGTTCAAGGCTCTCGAAGTCCCCAACCCCAGCGGCCAAGTCTTCTACTGGGTGCTGCTGTCGGTCGGGGCGATCATGTTCGCATTCGTCCTGACAGGGGTGGTGCTTTACTTGATCTGGATCATCCAAAACATCAACCTGAATCGCCGTCAAAGCAACTTCCTCGATGCCGTGACGCACGAACTCAAGACCCCGATCGCATCGCTCAAACTCTACCTTCAAACGCTACACCGAAGACCCGTAAACGGTCCCCAAAGACAACAGTTCTACAAGACCATGATGGAAGATGTCGAGCGACTGGACCAGTTGATCAATCAACTGCTCGACGTCGCGCGGCTGGAGCACCAAGAAGTCTCCTCCTCGACCATGGAATGGGTCCGAATCGACGAAGTCATTCAAGCCTGCGCGGCTCGACTGCAATCGCAGTACACGGCCGCAGACGACTGCATCAAACTGCATCTTCAACCGTGCGAAGTCCTGTCTTACAAAATCGACATCGATGTGCTCATGCGAAACCTGATGGACAACGCCATGAAGTACGCAGGCACCCCTCCCATGGTTGAAGTCGAACTGCAATACTCCGAGCACCGCGCCACAATCTCGGTAACCGATAATGGAGCAGGCATCCCACGCCACTTGCGCCGCAAGATCTTTTCTCGCTTTTACCGAGCGGGCGACGAGCTGGAACGCAAAAAGCCCGGCACCGGGCTGGGGCTCTTTCTCGTCCGCTCGATCGTCTACCGACTCAAGGGCTCGGTTCGCGTCGTGGATCCCGTCCGCGGTTCCGGTGCAAAATTTGTCGTGAGTTTGCCAAAGGCCAGATCTCTCGATAGCCAGCCGCGAATCCAGTCCAACCCACTCGCCCAGTGACCCTGCCAACGAATCGTCCCTTGACCGTCGCGGTGCCACTGCGACGAGCCTGAATCCAGCGCCACCACAACGCGAAACTCCGCACCCAAAACACGATTGGACTCAATCCACTCTTTGCGTTCGGCCAGATCGCCCATCGCCACCTCCTCAGGCTTGGGGCCTTGCTGCGACTGTTGGATCATTTCGATTCGCTCAATGCGCCCGGACCACTGTTGTCGCGGGGATTGGTCCAACCGCACCCCGACCCGCGACTCCGCATCCAGCGAGGACAGCTCGGTTTCCGGGACCAACACATCCATCCGCCACTCCGGTACCTCGGGCTGAATATTGGCGATCGTCGTCCCGCGTTCCAGCCATTTGCGGTCCTGCGCGAGCGCATCCATAGATCGCCTCCACCCCAACGAGCGATCCTCGCCGAGCATCTTGGCACCACCTTCTCGAGCCAACAAAAAGAGACCGTCGATGGGGGCTTTCCAGGTCAGCTTTTCCAACTCCGTTGCGACTTCCGCGCGGCGTCTTTCGAGCCCGACGAGCTGCTCTTGCGCTTCGGCCAACATGGCTGGAGCCAGCGGATCGTCGACCGCTCGTCGCTGCAGTTGGGAGACGCGGCTCTGCAGAACTGCCCATTCCCCCTCCAACTGCAACGCCTGACGCGACAGTTCGGGACTCTCCATACGCAGCACCACATCACCCGCTCGCACCGGTGTTCCATCGGGTATGCACGCGACAAGAAAAGCAGATTGCCTCGCATGCAATGCGACGGCGTCTTGGGGCCGAAGCACCCCTCGAGCTGTATGGAATTGAGGCCACGGCACGGCCAACAACCCGCCGATACATACAGCCATCCCCACCCATCGCATTATCCGCAGACCGCCGGACTGGACCGAGCGGCGCTGTGCTGATGCTTTAGACATTGCGCTGATTCCCATCCAGGTCCCCAAACCCATCAAAACCCAGACCGGCGGAGATGGGGGTGTCGCCCCCGCGACGATCCACGCCGAACGAATCGCCAACAACAAACCGACAAGCACAAACCATCGGTACAAACTCGATGCGACAGAGTACGCGACGTACCCTGCCTTGGGCTGAAATTCGTTCGCCGCTTCGAAGCCAGCCCGCTTCCCGAACCATGCGCGCTTCCAAGCTTGCCAATGCTCGGCAGCCCGCTCCGAAAGATTGGTGATTCCGAGCAGATCGCTCACAACATAGTATCCGTCGTACCGCATCAGCGGGTTGCCGTTGATCAACAACGTCACCACCGTCGATGACAGGAAGACTTGCAACGCTCCCAGCCGGACCGCCGGGACTTCCGCTCGCAGCCACACCCAGTAGGCAATCATCGCGACCACGATCTCCACATACACTCCCGCCGCCGCAATCATCGCTCGACGCTTGGGATCCGCAATCCGCCATGCATCGGTTACGTCGCAGTACAAACATGGCACCCCCAGCAAAAACATCACCCCGATCTCATGGCAACGGGCCCCATACGCGTGGCATGCGATCGCGTGCCCCAATTCGTGCACGACCTTGACCCCTGCCAACACCACCAAAAGATACCACCACCTGTCGGAAAACAACGAACTGGCTGCGTACGGCAACTCCAACACCAATCGCCCACCGTGCTGCAAAAGCGAAATCGCGGTCAGGAGCAAAGCGACGCCCCACAACCCGATGCCAACCCGTCCGAACATCCAGCCAAAGACGTGAACCCATCGCTCGAGCCAACGCGAGGGATCGAACCAAGGAATACGCAACTGCAGTACATGCATGCCGCGAGCCAGCCACGAAGGTGCCGACCGACGAAGCGCTCCCTCCTCGCGCATCCGATCCGTCGAAACGAGCAACCCCAATCCCCGCAGCCGTTGCAGCAACGCCAAGACCCATTCGGGCTCCGCGCGATAAGGCACCCCATCCGAATCGACTCCCACTACCAACGCTCGCAACGAACAATGGCCATCGAGCCTTGCCGCCACACTCGCTTCCAATTCACTGAGGATCACGTATTCGGCGGCCAAGGGGTCGTAGACCACCCAGCGAGACAGTTCGGACTCGCGACGAATCCATTGCAAATCGCCTCGCAGTCGAAACGGAACTGGCACGTCCATCGCCGATGCCGCATGGCTCGGATCCAGCCTGCGATCGCGCACGAAGCCTCCAGCCGAATCGTTTGTCGCGACATGAGGTGTTGCGGGTTGAGGTGCTGCGGCGGACAAAGAAAACCTCTCGCTTCGCGAGTGCCTGCTCGGAGTTACTTGCCAACCTGTCGAACCACCCGTGGCTGTGCGGTGGCGGTCACCGGCAATCCAGGACGCAGTTTTCCTTGTCGGTTATCCACTTCCATGAAGATCTTGATCTGCCCATTCACGGGATTTGCCTGAGGGCTGATGAAACTGATCTTGGCATCGGTCTCCATCGATCCGCTTGGCGTCGTAATGCGGACCCTTCCAGGATCGCCGACCGTCAGACGCCCCGCCTCATCGGCATCGACAAACCCTTCCAAACGCAACTGCTCCACCGCAACCAATTCCAAGCACTGCGAATTGGCATCCGTCCACTCCCCAATCTGACGATCGACCGATGCGACGATGCCGCGAATCGGGGACTGCAACAAGTGCCTCTCCACTCGCAACTGGGCCTGGGATTTTTCTGCAGTCGCGAGCTCGGCCGCCATGCGCGCGGAAGCTTGCTCCAGCTTGGCTCGCTCGATCTCCAACTGACTTCGCTCGTAGACCAACTTGTACCGATCGACTTCGTTCGGTGGATAGGTGTCCGGCGCCAGTTCGTTGGCGCGCAGCGCGCGATTCAGCTCTTGCTCTGCGACCTGAGACGACTTCTCAGCCAATCGGATCTCGATGTCGCGTTCCGACTTCAATTGTGCGATCTCGACACTGAGCATGGCTTGCTGCAATGCCATCCGGGCCTCGTCGTCTCGAATCTTCAGCAGCGGCGCTCCTTCGGTCACCACATCTCCTTCCTTGACCATCACCCGATCGATAACGCCAGGCACTCCCGCAGCGATCGCCACCGAAACCGGCGGTTTGAGGATCGCCGTTTTGATTGCGATGATGGATGCGTCGCGAGGGGCGCTGGCGACTGCAGGCCCACCGGACTGGGGTGGCTGGGACCATCCGGCGTTGGCCTGCGTTAGCATCGCGACGCTCACCGCGGCAACCGTCTTCCAAGACATGATTTGGCAACGCACAAGTGCCTCCTTAACGTTTCAAATGGGGTTTCTTTTTCTTGAGCGACTGCCACCCCTCTTCGGTGATCGCAGTTCCATCGATCGCGATGCTCTCCAAACGAGGTAGGCTCGCCAACACCTCGATGGAAGCGTCGGTGACTTGCGTCCCCGTCAACCACAACTGCTTCAACGTCGCATGCTTCGATAGGGATACAAGGCCCGCATCGGTGATGGGGCAGTGACTCAAATCGAGTTGCACCAACGATTTCATATTGCCGATCGCGGGCATGGCGGCATCGGTTGTACGCGTATCCTCCAAATACAGCTTTTCTACATCCCAAGGAGCCGCATTCTTTGGCTCAAGCCACGCGTCGTCCAATCTGGTAAAGGACAGATCGATCCACGGCGATTTCTTATATCCGACATCCCAAGCGAGAAGCGATGGGACATCGACGTCGCATCGGCACAGGATCGCTTCGGTACGGCTCGGAAAATACGGTCGCGGAACACGATTGCGAGCCTCGCGTTTCCAGGATTCTTGCAAGTAACGATCGTATGCCGTGCGGATGGTTTCCTCGTTGCCTAAGGCGGCTGCAGCCGCGGCTCCGTTGTCCATGAGAACTTGAACCAAATACTCGACAAACACTTTGCGTTCGCCGTCGCTTCCATCCATCCAACGATGGGCCAATCCGCAGGCTTGGCTATACCATGCAGCCAAATCGGGCTCGGCTCGAAACCGTTGCCCCGGGGTGCTGCGAAACTCCTCCCAATCGACCCAGTACTCTTCATGCAACCTTCGATAACGACCGGCCTGCAATCGCGGTGCGTCCCACCCTCCCAAATCGAGAACGCGAGCCCCTCCCAAAGTGCGCATCGAGAGCGATTCCATGTACAACGCGACCCCTTCGATGACCCAAAAGTCGGTCGAGCGGTCGGCGTCGAATCGCGTTGCGTAGCTCAGGGATTCTTCAAAGAACTGATGCGTCAATTCATGCACCAGGGTCGCAAAGCTCTTGCTTCCATCCCAGTAAAAGAACGACAGTCGATGCTGTGGGCTGTAATACCCGGTCGACGCTCGAATCCTGGGTTCAATCGCCTTGAGTGTCTTCAAATAAGCATCGCGATCGCGAAACAAGACCACCCGGAACGGTTCCGGATTGCTCGGTGAGTTTTGTGCGTCTCCTGTCGCTCTCTCAGGAGGTGCAAACATCATGGTCCAAATGGCATACGCGATCTCACACGCCTCGGCCATTTCGGCGGTTGGCTTAACTTCCGCCCGCGAACGGATCGAGACGTTCGGTGTGGTGGCCACCGAGTACCTCCCAGGCCCCCACGTGCCCCAAGGAAAATTCTCTGCAGATCGCGCCCCGCGAACTTGATCCCAAGGAAAGGCCGAATCCTGTTTCGCCGCACTTGAACGCGATCGCGTTGGGGATTGCAACAATCCATGAAGCGCATGCGATCTCCAACGCTGCCGAAGCTTTTCCGAGGCATCGAGCGACTGGTCCTGCTGCAACGCGGCCTCGATTGCATCGCATTCCTTTTGCAAACGCGATTCCAGTTCAGACAACACACCGTACGCTTCCAGCTTGTCGCGAAGCGCTCCGACTTGCAGCCGAGAACGCGCTTGGCTACCCGGAAGGATAAAGCGATGTCGCCCTGCAGGCTTGCTGTCCTCGATCATCCGAAGCAACTGCGCGAGTTGACGCCATTCGTCGCGTGCGGCATCCGATGCTGATGCGTCGGTGCCTTCCCATCTCGCATCGACCCGCCGAATCAAGTCTTCCAACTCAATCGCATTGGCCCATCGCACGTGTCCAATCAGCCCTACGAAGATCGCCATCGCACAAGCAACGCCGTTCCTGAGACACCAGAACGCCGATGCCGTCGCCAATAATGGGGATTCAGACAACCGACTGGTCTTCGCAGCCACAGAGAAACGAGGCATGAAGGAAGGTGTCTGGTCGCCTAGCATCTCGATGTCACCCCTCGCGCTATCTCTCATGCCTACCTCTTCACGTCGGTTTGCAACGCGGGAATCGCGAACTCGCAACCGTCGCGACGGCCTCCACCCATCCGTCCCTCGATTCGGATCCAACGTCGTTAACCGCTCGAGCCTCGGGGGCGATGATGTCTACAAGTCTACCGACGCATTTGCATTGTAGACACATCGCGAGCGTCCATCGCGAACTAACCCATTGCGATCCAACCCATCGCGAACGAACCCCGTGCTGAAGGGTTCGCGAGTCCAACTGCACAGCACCCAAGTGCGGCCTAGCACAGTGCACCAGTCAGGATCATCCGCTCCGAGCTGGCCACACCCCAGGCGATGTTGGCCAATGGGCTCAATTACCCGTGCTAGGCATGGAAATGGCTGGCAATCCATGATCGCCAGCCAACGAACTGCCAAGCAAAGAACTAACGGGGCTTGCGCCACGCTCGATAGTATCCAACCTTCTCCAACGCGAGGTAGACTTCCTCCAGCGTCTTTTCACCGAAGTTCGCGATGCTGAGCAACGTCTCAGGGCTGGCCTGCAACAGCTCGCGAACAGTAAAGATCCCCTTCTCTTCCAAGCAGTTGGTGGTTCGCACTTGAAGACCGATCTCGGCGGTGCTGAGATCCAGTTTCTCTTGCAGTTGGCGTGCTTGCTCGTCTGCTTGGCTCATCGGAATACGCGTCATTTCAGTTCCCTCCACGTCGTCGAAAACGTTGCCGTCCCTAGATGCTGGTGTCTGCCTTCGATGTCCCACATCGAAAAGACTTGGCAGAGCACCCTCCATGCATGTGGTCCGAAATATACAAAAGCCTCTCGGCCGCTTGTACCATCTAGGCAAAAAAATCAACGAATTCTTGGGTTTGCTGGCATTCTTGGTCAGACACTTGCGCCACCCTCAAAGCATCTCGCAGAAGCTGCGAATCGATGCATGGGATCGACATAATGGGCGATCCAATAACGCCCATACGCCGTCTTTGGAATGCACGGGTCGCCCAGCACGCGTCCGATTAGGCCTTCAAGAACCCGCGTTCGACGAGCAACTTCACGACGGCTTGCACCGACTCCTCCACCCCTTGCCGCCCGGTATCGAGCACCAAATCGGGAGCATCGGGAGCTTCATAAGGCGCGCTCACACCCGGGAAATCGGGCAACCGCCCCGATTCGGCGCTGGCGTAATGGCCTTGCGTATCGCGAGCCTTGCGCGTGGCTTCATCGGCCGTGCAGTGCACGACCAAGAATCGCTCTCGACCGATAACTTCCGCGACGCGATCTCGCACCGAGGCACTCGGCGCGACGAAGGCTGCCATGCACACCAAACCTGCGTCGTTGAAGAGCTTGGCTATGTGCGCGGACCGCCTCAGATTCTCGCTCCGATCTTCGGTCGAGTATCCGAGATCGACATTGACTCCTCGTCGCATCCGTTCGCCATCGAGCACCGTCACGGCTCGCCCTTGATCGAACAGCCAGCGCTCGACACCGCGCGCGATCGTGGACTTGCCCGTGCCAGTCAACCCCGTCAACAACACCGTGGCTGGACGCTGTCCAAATCGAGCCATGCGTTCTTCGCTGGAAACGTCGGTGCGCTCAACACTCGCCCCGGTCACAGCCTCTTCATGTTCCCATGCGGCCACACGCTTCTTGGCAGCATCGCGATCGGAAATCATTCCGGCTCCAACGGTCGCGTTGGTGATCCGATCGATGATGATGAACGCCCCCGTCGTGCGATTGCGACGGTAGGGATCGTAGAAGACCGGTTGATTGAGGGTCACCGAACAGCGACCGATCTCATTCAACTGCAACTCCGGCGCAGGTGAACGGTGCAATGTGTTGACATCCACTCGATACCGCAGGGTATCGATCTGGCCCGCAACGGTCTGTGAAGTGTGCTTGAACAAATACGTTTTCCCTGGGATCAACGCATCGGCGCTCAACCAAACAATGGTCGCATCGAAGGCGTTGCTGACCTTGGGAACATTGCCCGGACGAACGATCATGTCGCCGCGCGAACAATCGACTTCATCTTCGAGCACGAGGGTGACGGACTGCGGGCAAAAGGCTTCTTCCAAATCGCCGTCGTACGTGACGATCCGCTTGACGCGACTGGTTCGCTTCGACGGCAACACCATGATCTCATCCCCTTGCCGAACGATCCCGGAAGCGATCGTGCCGCAAAAGCCTCGGAAATCGAGATTCGGTCGGTTGACGTACTGGATGGGCAATCGGAAGTCTTCCAAATTGCGGTCCGAACCGATGTACACCGACTCGAGGAAATTCATCAACGTCCCACCGCGATACCACGGCATGTTCGGGCTGGGGTCGACGACGTTTTCGCCGTGCAATGCCGCCAACGGTACGAAATGCAAATCGGGCAAATCGAGCCGCGACACGAACTGCTTGTAGTCTTCGCAGATCTCTTCAAAACGCGATTGGCTGTAATCGACCACGTCCATCTTGTTCACCGTCACGACCACGTGCCGGATGCCTAACAACGACACGATGAAGCTGTGCCGCTTGGTCTGCGTCAACACGCCGTGCCTCGCATCGATCAAGATGATGGCCAGATCGGCGGTCGAAGCCCCGGTGGCCATATTGCGAGTGTACTGCTCGTGCCCCGGTGTGTCCGCAATGATGAACTTGCGTTTAGCCGTCGAGAAGTACCGGTACGCCACGTCGATCGTGATGCCTTGCTCTCGCTCCGCACGCAATCCATCCGTCACCAACGCTGGATCGAAGGCCCCGCCGGTCGTCCCGTGGATCTTGCTTTCGGATTCGAGCTGCGCGAGATGGTCTTCGTAGAGCATCTTGCTGTCGTACAGCAACCGTCCGATCAGGGTGCTCTTGCCATCATCGACGGAACCGCAAGTGATGAATCGCAGCAGTTCCTTGCGCTCGTGCTGCTCGAGGTAGGCCAGGATATCCTTGGCGATCAAATCGCTTTGATGTGACATCTTAGAAGTACCCTTGAATCTTTTTGAGTTCCATCCCGGCTCCGCCACCGTCTTTGTCGATGACCCGTCCTTGCCGCTCCGATGTCTTCGTCAGCAGCATTTCTTGAATGATTTCCGGGACCGTCGTCGCGTTGGATTCCACCGCACCGGTCAGCGGCCAGCAGCCCAGCGTTCGAAAGCGAACCATTTTGTGCTCGATGGTCTCCCCGTCTCGCAACTGAAAGCGATCGTCATTGGGATGGATGAGCACTCCGTTTCGCGTGACCACAGGCCGCAGCTTGGCCAAATACAAATCGGGAAGCGGGATCTTCTCCAAGTAGATGTATTGCCAAACGTCGAGTTCGGTCCAGTTGGAAAGAGGGAACACGCGTATCGACTCTTGAGGATTGACCCGCGCGTTGTAGAGATTCCACAATTCGGGCCGTTGGTTCTTGGGATCCCAGCGGTGAAATCGATCGCGGAACGAAAAGACCCGCTCCTTGGCTCGCGACTTCTCCTCGTCGCGACGGGCTCCTCCAAACGCTGCGTCGAATCCGTACTTGGTCAACGAAGCCTTCAGCGAATCGGTCTTCATCACCTCGGTGTGCTTGTCGCTGTTCTCGAACGGGTCGATCCCCAGCTTCAATCCTTCGTGATTGATGTTCACAATCAACTCGATGCCGAGTTCCTGCTTCACGTACGTATCGCGAAACTCGATCATCTCCCGAAACTTCCAGGTGGTGTCGATGTGCATGAACGGAAACGGCGGCTTGTCCGGGTAGAACGCCTTGAGCGCCAGATGCGTCATCACGGCCGAATCTTTTCCGATGGAATAGAGCATCACCGGCTTTTTGAATTCCGCCGCGACTTCGCGGATGATGTGAATGCTCTCGGACTCAAGCTGCTTGAGGTGCGTGAGATTATAGGTATGCATGCTGTCTCTCCGGGGAAGTCCGCGCTGACCTGACGTGGGGACCCGTCCGTCTGTAACGCAATCCGCCGACCGTCGTCAACGGTGGTCTCAACGATCCAACAGGCAATCGCGGGATCCTCGAAAAGTGTAGAGGATCTAGGGAAACTGAATAGCCTAGAGAACCTGGCACCCATCACCGGTGATGGCCATTGCAACGGGGGAGTCGGATGCAGCCAAACAAAAAGGGCGAGATGAAACCATCTCGCCCTTTGATTTGATTGCAGTGCAAGTGCCAGCATCGCCGCATCCGGCGGTCGCAAGGCATCGCGATGCGGATGCGATCGATTAGGCCTTGGCCAAAGCGGCCAATTGCTTCTTGCGCTCCGTAATGATCTCGTCTTGCAAGCTGCGTGGAACGGGAGAGTAACGGGCCAATTCCATGGCAAAGGTACCTTGGCCCTTGGTCATGCTGCGGAGATCCGTTGCGTAACCGAAGGTGTTGGCCAATGGAACTTCGGCAGTGATGTAGGAGACACCATCGCGAGCATCGGTGTTGTTGACCAAACCGCGTCGCGAAATCACGTCACCCACCACGGAACCTTGGTCGTTCTCAGGGCATTCGATATCGCACTTCATGATCGGCTCGAGCAACACTGGGTTGGAAGCTCGCATCGTTTCGCGGAAGCAATCGCATGCCGCGATATAAAACGCGCGTTCGCTCGAGTCCACGTCGTGGTAGCTACCGTCGTTGAGGTCAACCTTGACACCGACCACAGGGAAGTCGGCCAAGGGGCCTTTGTGCATCGAGTCGCGGAAACCCTTTTCCACAGGCGGAATGAACTGCTTGGGAATGCGGCCCCCGGTGACGTGATCTTCGAACACGAAGGTGACTTCGCCTTCGGGGTCCATCGGGGACATCTTGCCCACGATGTGAGCGAACTGCCCCGAACCACCCGTTTGCTTCTTGTGCTTGTAGTTGAATTCCTGAGCGAGGCCCGGCGTTTCGCGGTAGCTAACGCGTGGAGCACCAACTTGGACTTCGACTTTGTACTCGCGGCGCATTCGCTCGACGTAGATGTCCAAATGCAACTCACCCATCCCGCAGATGATGGTCTCGCTGGTTTCTTCGTCGTTGTAGACTTGGAACGTCGGATCTTCTTTGCGGAAGCGGTTGAGGGCCTTGCTCATCTTGTCCGCATCGGCGCGGCTGGCAGGCGTTACAGCGACCTTGATGACAGGATCGGGAACGTACATGCTCTCGAGCGTGCAGAAATCGCGGTCGTTGCTGTAGGTTTCCCCGCTGGCGCAGTCGATGCCCATGATGGCCACGATGTCGCCGGCTTCTGCAGTGTCAATTTCTTCGCGCTTATCTGCGTGCATGCGGACGAGGCGGCTGAAGCGTTCCTTCTTGCCGGTACGCTGGTTGACGTACATTTCGCCTTTGCTGACTTTGCCTTGGTAAATGCGCATAAACGTCAACTGACCGAATGGATCTTCTACGATCTTGAAGGCCATGCCGACGAACGGCAGCGTCGTATCGGGCTTGAGATCCAGCTTGATCGACTCATCGCCGACTTTGCGAGCCGTCATTTCACGCTCGAGCGGGCTGGGCAAGTAACGCAGGACGGCGTCCAGCAACAGTTGCACACCCTTGTTCTTGTAAGCCGAACCGCAGAATACGGGGGTGATGCGACGCTGTTGAGTGGCGTCTTTGCAGACCTTGTACACGAGTTCTTCAGGAACTTGTTCTTCGCTCAGAAGCAGTTCCATCATTTCGTCGCTGTACATTGCCAAGCCTTCGAGCATCTTTTGACGCATCTCGGCGGCCTTGTCCTTCATGTTGGCAGGAATCTCTTCCTCGCGGACGTTCTCTCCGTCCTTGCCATCGAAATGGTAGGCCTTCATGGTGACCAAATCGATCACGCCGTCGAATGTCTCGCCGGCTCCGATGGGGATTTGCATCATGATCGCGTCGGCGTGCAGCTTGTCGCGGACTTGTTGCGCCACGCGGTACGCATCCGCACCGGTGCGGTCCATCTTGTTCACGAACGCCAATCGAGGCACGCCGTAGCGTCGCATCTGACGGTCGACCGTCAACGACTGGCTTTGCACACCACCCACGGAGCACAATACCAAAACGGCGCCATCGAGAACGCGGAGCGAACGTTCGACTTCGATGGTGAAGTCGACGTGGCCCGGGGTATCGATCAAATTGATGATGTTGTCTTTCCACTGCAATTGCGTGGCAGCGCTGGTGATGGTGATCCCGCGCTCCTTCTCGAGCTCCATGTAATCCATGGTTGCCCCGTCACCGTCCCCTTTGACTTCCTCGATTTTGTGGATGCGGCCTGCGTAGAACAGAACGCGCTCGCTAAGGGTGGTCTTGCCCGAATCGATGTGAGCGCTGATGCCGATGTTTCGTAGTTTGCTGAGGTCCATAACTCCACTTACTTAGCCAATGCGATCGGTGGCCGGGCAAAAGGCCAGGGCCACGGATCTTATCAAGGGAACCGATCCTGAAACGGGAAGACGCCGCTCGCACCCCCGAAGCCATCCAAGACGAACGGCGAAACGATGCGGATTTCCACGAACTGCTGGCAGAAAAGTCTACCGAAATTGCATCTTTCGGAAAGGCCAATTCAGCCCCGATGCCTTCCTGGGCCGCCAGCCAAAACCAAGAAATCGTTGCATTTTCCTCCCTCGAGCCCCTGTGGCCTCAGTCCTGCCGCGAGCGGACTCGGAAAATTCACAATTCCCACCCCAATGGGTCCGGCGACGCGCCGCTCCCCTCGACCCCACTCCGGTAGCTCCGGAATCGTCATCCTTTGCCGGCCACCATCTCCCTCCAACCGGTTTCCGCGCCTGCTGACCTCGCTCCCCGCCCAGCCTGCCCCGAAATCCCGTGGGGCAACTACAATCCTGCCTGACGGTTAGGATTCCTTGCGAGCCCCCGAAACCGTCTGTTCTCCGTCTCTTCAACCAGAAACCGAAGCATGAGCCAATTGATTGAATGGGTGCTGCACGTTGACAAGCATCTCAAGGAACTGATGGATGCCGTGGGAGCGGAATGGCTCTATGTCGTGCTCTTCGCCGTGGTCTTTTGCGAAACCGGGTTGATCGTCCTCCCGTTTTTGCCCGGGGACTCGCTCCTATTCGCCGTCGGCGCGCTGTGCGCCATCCCCGACTCGCCTCTGAAACTATGGGTGCTGCTCCCGCTGCTCATCGTGGCCGCCATCGCCGGCGATGCGGTGAACTATTGGGCCGGCTACCAAATCGGACCTCGCATCTTTAGCAGTCCCTCCTCCCGCTGGTTCAATCGCGATCATTTGCTCAAAGCGCAATCCTTCTACGAACGCTACGGAGCCAAAACCATCGTCATCGCGCGCTTCATCCCCATCGTCCGAACGTTTGCTCCCTTCGTGGCAGGGATCGGCAAGATGAACTTCACTCGCTTCTGGCTCTACAATGTTGTCGGCGGCGTCACTTGGGTGAGCTTGTTTTTGATCGCTGGTTACCTCCTGGGGAGATGGGAAGTGATTCAAAAGAACTTCTTCTTGGTCACGATCGGCATCATCCTCGTCAGCGTCCTGCCGATCGCCTGGGAATGGTATCAAGCACGCCGCCACCGAAGCGCCCCCCCTGCTTGATCCGAATCGACTCCCCTTATCCTCTCCACCGTTTTCAACCAGCACCCGAATCCTCCATGCAAATCATCCACCACGGCAGCCAAGAAGGAGTCACCGGCTCCTGCCACCAACTTCAGTTCGATCCCTCGCGCAGCGTGCTCATCGATTGCGGGGCATTCCAAGGCCGCGATGCTCGCAAGCACGCAGGCAGCGAAATCGACTTCCCGATCGATACGATCGATGCGTTGATCCTCACGCACGTTCACATCGATCACGTCGGGCGTATCCCGTATCTTTTCGAAGCCGGATTCAAACGCCCCATCTACTGCACTCCCCCGACCGCGCGCTTCTTGCCGATCATGCTCGAAGACGCAATTCGGCTCGGCATCACCCGCGACAAACGCTACATCTCAGACTTCTTGAAAGAACTCAAGCAATGGGTTCATCCCGTGCCCTACGACCAATGGCACGCACTTCCGGGAGGCGCCCAGTTCCGCTTTCAACCGGCAGGCCACATCTTGGGCTCAGCCTTCGTCGAGTTCGACTATGGCGACGAACGCTACGTCTTCAGCGGCGATTTGGGCTCGCGAGGCAACCCGATCCTCAATCCCCCAAAGAGCCCGGACCGTGCCGATGGGCTGGGCTTGGAAAGCACCTACGGCGATCGATTGCACGAAGGCCGCGAAACGCGCATGAAGCGGCTCGAAGAGATCCTCTGCCAATCGATGGAGAACCGCGGCGTGACCCTGATCCCGGCCTTCAGCCTCGGACGCACGCAGGAACTCCTCTACGAACTCAACCTCATCATGGAGGACATCGATCACACCACCCAGTGCACGATGCTCAAAACGATCGACATCATCGTCGACTCCCCCATGGCGCTGAAACTGACCGACATCTACGAACAGATGCAGGACTACTGGAGCGAAGAAGCCCGCGAGATCCTGACCGTCGACAGCCAACCGTTCGTCTTCAAGAACTTGATCGAAATCGGCCACGCAGGCGAATCGCGTGGCACAGTTGAATACCTCAAGCGTTCCGGCAAACCCGCCATCGTCATCGCCGGGAGCGGCATGTGCACCGGCGGCCGCATCGTGGAATACTTGGAAGCGTTCCTCGACAAACCCAACACCGACGTGGTCTTTGTCGGCTACCAAGCCGTTGGCACCAAAGGACGGGCCATCCAAGAATGCGAAGGGGGCAAATGCAGCATCAAGATGAACCATCAGGATTACCCGGTGCGAGCCAAAACCCACACGCTATCGGGCTACTCGGCGCACGGCGATCAAAGCGACTTGATCGCCTACGTCCAAGGCATCCCAACTCCGCCCAAAGAAATCCGCTTGGTGCACGGAGAAGACCGCGCCAAACAAGTCTTGGCCGACAAACTTCGGTCTTTGGGATACCATGT
>JBKCUI010000413.1:0-14854 GCA_046318495.1 Pirellula sp.
GGCTCACGCCGAAGAAATGATTCGACGTTGGGACCGCCGTGCCCATTGGCATCGACGTCTCGCTGAAGTTCAATCGCACTTGAAAACCCGCTCTCCCTACCGTCGCACGGCCGAAGGCTCGTTGATTCCGGCTGCCGACAAGTTCCTTCGCGAACTGACGGCAGGCGCGGTCCGCCAATTGCCATCTTGGGCGGTCGAAGCCTCGTACTTGCATTCCGAATCGACCTATGGCCCTAGCGATGCCTACGACATCGGGCATCGGCTGGAGTCCTCAACGCGTGGCGATTGGCTGGAGCGATCGGTACCAGCTCCCAACACGCGTCAACGACGCTTGGTGGATTTGGCGATCCGTTTGGCCATTGCAACGGCCGCATCCAGCCGAATCGGCCGGATCCCGATGCTGTTGGAACACTCGATCGATGGCTTCCGCGGCGAACCCCTCGAACAACTGCTGCACGTGCTCGCAACCGCGGCTCGCGATGGACGCCAGATCTTGGTCACCACCGCCGATGAATTCGTCGCTCGCCGCATCGCTGCCCATGGCGGCACGGTAGCTCGCGTCCACGAGAACCTTCGCTACGCCAAACCGCACTACGTGATCGACTCGGACACCGACTTGGGAGTCCATCCCGTCCTCGATCGCGCACCGGTGGTCAGCTATGGCGTCGGATTGCAATCCGATCCTCGGGCTGCTCATTTCAACCACGAATCGCTTGCCTACCCCGGCACTGCCGAGGCTCCGTTGCACGAGATCAATCGACAGCTGGACGGCTTGGCAGCCGAAGAGCAGCAAGCATCCTGGTGGCTGCCTCAATTGCGCCGCGCGCCGACTCCGGTGCAGCCTGTTGTTTATACCGTCCATGGCAAGACCTATTTCCTGTCCCCCGAAAGCCCGCTGGAACACGCGCCGGGGATCAGCCCCGATGCCGCTCGACGATTGCGATCGGTCGGCATGCATCGCATCGTCGATCTGTCGCACTCGAGCGTAGACCGGCTCGCCAAGGTCTCTGGCCTCGATCCGCGATCCATCCAACGCATCTTGAGCATGGTCGACCTGATGTGCCACGTTCCGCAGATGCGAGCCTTTGACGCCCGCATCTTGGTCGGCTGTGGCGTTCGACGCGCTTCGGACCTTCAAAGCATTCGCCCATCCGATTTGGCGGCTCGCGTTCAAGACTATCTGGAAACCGATGCAGGCCGGGCCGCAATCCGTACCGCGACCGAATCGGAACTGGCCAGACTGCAAACCTGGATCTCGAGCGTGCGGGGAGGCAAGTCGCCCACCGGGGCGCGATCGGTCGAAGATGTGTTGCCCTTCCGCGGCGAAGCCAAAAAACGCCGTCGACTGCGACGCAAGTCCAAGCGACCGTTCATGGAGATCCAACAAGAACACGAAGATGCCGGCCGTCCCGTGACGGAAGTCGTGGTCAAGCCCGGCACCACCGCCACCCACTGGAAGTTCTATCTGGAACTCGATAGCCCTGTGGTCGATGCGCCCACCATCGGTCCCAAGATGGCCGAGAAGCTGCACGCAATCAACATCCACACGGTCGGCGATCTGGTCGCCACCGATGCGGCCGAAATCGCAGATGCCTTGGCGGAGAAACCTATCTCGGCCAAGAGCGTCCTGGAATGGCAACAGCAATCGCTGCTGGTTTGCCGCATTCCCAACTTGCGCGGCCAAGAAGCTCAATTGCTGGTGGCTGCCGGCTACTCCACTGCGGAATTGGTGACCGCCGCCAACGCCGATGTCCTGTTCGATGCCATTCTTCGCGTCGCCGCCACCCGCCAAGGCGTGCGGTACCTGCGAGGCTCCACGCCACCGGACCGAGCTCGCGTCGGGCAATGGATCGAATGCGCTCGCCATAGCCGCGCGGTCCGAGCCGCGTAACGCAGGCGCTCGCTTGGCGATCCCCTACACGTTTCGCGTGAATTCAACGGGCTGCTGCCCTCTCAAGACAGCGGCCCTTTTCATTGCGCGATCCGGCAACACGCTGGGGTTGCATCTGGCTATACTGACGATCCATCTCGATGAGGCATCTCGACGCTCCTTGCTGTCGATGGCCCAATTCGACGATGGCGACCGCATCGTTGCTGGTCCCGCGCGATCCCCTGCCCCACCCTCTCCTTGCTTGCGAGCTTGCCATGGCTAGCCTCTCTTCGACTGTGGATGACAAACGGCCTTGGTGGAAAGATCTCACCAGCTACCATTGGTTCGTCTTTGCGATGGCTTCGGCGGCATGGGTCTTCGACTGCCTGGACCAACAAGTGTTCATCCTCGCGCGAGGAGAAGCCCTCAAGGCCCTGCTCCCTCCCGGCACCGACCAACCCGACGTGAACCGCTATGCGGGTTACGCCACCTCGATCTTCATGATCGGCTGGGCCACCGGGGGATTGATCTTCGGTTCGATCGGGGACCGCATCGGTCGCGCTCGCACCCTGGCGTTGACCGTGTTGCTGTACTCCTTGTTCACCGGTTTGAGCGCGTTCTCTACCGGCCCAGTGGACTTCTTTATCTATCGATTCATCACGGGACTCGGGGTCGGAGGCGTCTTTGGTTTGGCTGTAGCCTTGGTGGCCGACAGCTTGCCGGAACGCTCCCGAACGCCCGCATTAGGCTTGCTGCAAGCCCTTTCTGCGGCCGGCAATATCACCGCTGGCATCATGAGCATCGTCGTCGGGCAATTGGGTGCTGCTGGCACGATCCGCCCGGAATGGGGTTGGAAGATCATGTTCCTGTTCGGAGCGCTGCCGGCGTTTCTGTGCGTGTTCATTCAGTTCCGACTCAAGGAACCTGAAAAGTGGGTGAACGCCCGTCGAGAAGGCCAATTGACGGGAGTCAAATTCGGCTCCTATAGCGATCTATTCAGCGACCCGCGATGGTTCCGCTCCGCTATGGGTGGCATGGTACTGTGCGTCGCCGGGGTGATCGGTGTCTGGGGCATCGGATTCTTTGCTCCGGAACTTATCAATGGCGTCGTGGAATTGCGATTGCGTGAAGCCGACGCCAACGTGACTCCCGACGTGATCAAAAGCGCCCAATCGACGTGGCGAGGCATCAACGGCATCATCCAAAACACCGGCGCGTTCTTTGGCATGCTGGCCTTCACGTTCCTATGTCAAAAGATCGGTCGCAAAAAAGCGTGTGCGATTGGATTCATCGCAGCCATGGTGGCGACGATCGCCTTCTTCCGAGTCTTCAACGGCGTCTCCATGATCTGGCTGTCGGCCGTCATGGGGTTCTGCCAACTCGCACTTTTCGCAGGCTTTGCCGTATACCTGCCCGAACTGTTTCCGATTCGCCTGCGAAGCACCGGAACGAGCTTCTGCTACAACGTCGGCCGATACGTTGCCGCCACCGGTCCGATCACGCTCGGTGAGCTGGCCAAGTTCTTGGCTCCGAAAGACGCGCCGCTCGAGCAAAAGCTCCAAGCCTTTCGCGATGCCTGCACCGTCATGAGTTTGTTCTTTCTGCTCGGGCTCATCGCCTTGATCTTCCTGCCCGAAACGAAAGACAAACCGTTGCCCGAGTGATGCACGGCGAACCCGTCGACCATCGCAGCGCAGGTCGGACTAGCGCTGCCGATTCGGAAATTGCTTGATGAATCGCCTTTGCAATCGGCTCAGCGTCTCCTCCTTGAGATCGACGCGCACATTGCGATGCGGCAACACGATGTCGGCTTCACCGCAGGTCAAGCAAAACAGTACGAAGGCATGGTCCTGCCCGGCCACGATTTCAACGCAGAAGTCGGGATGGAACTTGCCGCACATCTTGCTCCCAGCCCACGGTTCGTAGCTGCGGAAATCTTCAGCCAGTTGGATCAACTCCAATTCCACATCGCCCGCGAGCGTTACCGGTTCCGGTCGGAACGGAAATCCCTCAATCGTGCGATGCGGAATGGAATCATCGATCTTGGGCGGAACTCCATCTTCGTCGCGCACGAATCCTTCATGAATGCGAATCGATTCGGCGCGTAAGGCGTGCTTGCTCCAATCCGCCATCAGTTCCAAAAACGGAGCATTCATCTCCAGCAACGTTTTCGAAGTAGAGCGTTGCCTGTCCAACAACCGCTTCTGCTGACTCTCCGTAAGCACTTTCCAAGTATCCGCCTCGTACTTCTCTGCCAGTTGCGCGCGCCTTGCTCGAACCTTATCGAGCCTGGATAACTCTGCATCGAGCGGCTCAACGGATTGGGCATAGCGATCCTCGAGATCCCGAAGGACTTTTTCTTGCTCTTCGGTCACCTCAATAAACTCACCTCGTATCCATGCTTGGGGAGCATCCTCCCCACGCGTCGCGAGCACGAGCATGGCCAGCAACAGATTCCAACTACGCCACCGCAAACACCCCAACAAAACACGGCAATGCATAGATGAACCTCCGCTTCACACGAGGAAAGAGCAGCACGTAGCGCGATCAAGTACCAAGCGAAAGCATTCTAACCAAGCAAACCTACCCTAGCGGTCATGCTTGCCGTCATGGCACAGTCAACTTTCCGGCCCAGTTATCTCGATTCTCGACGCCGAACCATCAGGATCAACGTCGAGGTCGGACACCCAGTTCGGAGTTGAAATCGCACGGCATACGCACCAACACGGAATAGACGGCATAAGTAGAACGCATGCAAAGAGTCACGCCTCACGCCGTCATTTCTGACAAAAAACAAATCCAAAGCATTGCGTTTCCGATAACTCGGTTCCATGGTTGACGCATTCGATTCCTCGGAAACAGCGAGCGCACGCCTTCAAAAACGTGCATGAATGCGTCCCGCCGATCTCCTTGGCGTGCGAGCACAAGGAGTAATACTCCACCCTAACGTCCCCTTGGGAGCGAAACAGCTCCCCAGGAGCCGATCACGCGTCGGGGTTCCATGTTGATTTTACCCCCTCAGAAGCCTATGATTTCCCTTAGGAGCTGTTCAAAGGGGCCTTAACGCCCATTCGCAGCAACATCGCCCGTGTCCCGGTGGCGAGCCCTTTTCATCTGATTGTTGGTGGTGCCCCATGCGACGCTCGAAGCGATTAGCCTTTACTCTTGTCGAACTGTTGGTGGTCATCGCCATCATCGGAATTTTGGTCGGATTGTTGCTCCCAGCGGTGCAAGCGGCCCGTGAAGCGGCTCGGCGCACGCAATGCTCCAGCAACATCCGTCAGATTGCACTTGCCAGCATCAACTTTGAAACGGGCAATCGAAAACTTCCGTATGCTCGCAAGTACGACATATGGGATTCGTATACGTGGTCCGCGCTGATCTTGCCGCATATCGAAGGCAAAGCGATGCATGACGGATTCTACACGTTGAACTTGAGCGGCTACACAACGACTTACCCCGGCACCAACGGCCCGATGGGAGACGATATCCGATTGCGAACGGCGCGGCATACGCGCGTTCCCTTGTTCATGTGCCCGAGCGATTCCAAGCAACCTGAAAATGAAATCTCCACCGCCGCTTATGGCTTCATTCGCGGCAACTACCGCGCATGCGTCGGCTCGGGAGATATGTACGGTACCGCGACGGATACGAGCGCTGGCCCTTGGGGACGCGGAATGTTCGGAGTCGCTCCCAACCAAACGTTTGACTTCGGCGGTCGTGCAGGCACCCTGAGCATGAAGACACGCGATTGCTTGGACGGGCTCTCCAACACCTTGTTCTTCTCCGAAGGCCTGATGGCCAACGTGACTTGGTGGGGCGGTGCCATGGGCGAAATCCATTACGGCAACATGGGTGGCTCGCTCTTCTCAACCACCTTGACACCAAACTCTTCCGCACCCGATCGCATCCTGGGCCCATGCCCACAAGACGTAAGCGACTCGCGCTACCGAGCTCCCTGCTTGAGCCTCGGCGGTGTCGCATGGTGGACCCGCGCAGGAGAACTTGCACACGCAGCCGCCCGCAGCCAACACGGTAACGGCGTGATGACCGCGTTCGCGGACGGAGCGTCCCGCTTCGTCCCCAATGCCGTCGATATCGAAATCTGGCGCGGTATCTCGACCAGCGCGAACGGCGAAAAAATCTTCTATGATGAATGATCGATCCGGCGTCCCTCCTCTCGATCCTTCTTCCATCGATTCCATGAATAGTGCATTCCGACAGCCGTTGCTTTGGCTCGCAATCCTCGTCTTGGGGACTTCGATCGGGTGCGGTAGCCCGACGGCCACCGTCGAGGGAACCGTTCAGTACGATGGAGTCAGCGTCCAAAAAGGAATGATCACCTTCACCCCCATGGAAGGAACCGGTTCCGTGGTCGGATGCAACATCGAAGGGGGCAAATTCAAGGCCACCGGTGTGCAGCCAGGCAAAAATCTCTTGCAAGTCGTTGCGGTCAAGGAAGTCACCTTCGCCCGCAGCAGCGAAGAGATGGCCAACATGGCAGCCCAGCAAACATCCGGGCCAACAGGATTGATCGATCCAGCGGATATCATTCCCAAGAACGCTACCGGCAACAATCAAGTTCACGAGTTTCAGGCGGGCAACAACTCTTTGGAATTAGCGCTCACTCCCGCTCAAAAGAACTAGCCTCGCCTCAACCGACATGCGTGTTTCGCGCATTGGGCTTCTCATCCTTCGCTCCCGATCCGGTCTCGCCGCGCTGGTCCGAGCCTAGCGATTCGGTTATGACGACGGAATCGTAAGGTTTCAATCCGACTGGATGCGGGAATCTGCCCAGGAACCTAGGGACAAAGCCGAACCTCTCGATTAGGCTTATGCGTCTGAGCGAATAGATGCAGTCTCATCAACCCCACGAGCGGTCATGAGCTAGCACGACTCAGTGTTCTCGCACGCACCCTTCTCTTCATGAACTCGCGCCGGCAACTCCTTTGCGCGTGCTGGAACACATGAGTTAGGCCACAACATCCTCGCTCTCCTCGGTTGTTCCTTAGGCTCGATCAAACATCATTCCCTCTCGCCTTTATGATCCGCCGCAACGCCCATCCCTCGGATCCAAAGCCAGCACCGTCCAAAGGCTCGCCACCCACCGACCAACCCCAAAGCCCGTCCTGCCCTTCGCCGTTACCTATCGCGACCGATGTGGAGTTGGCAACCGAGCAGATGCAAAGGGCGTCGCTGCTACGCTCCGCAGGGCAGCCCGTGGATACCGCGGTTACCCGGCTGGATTCCACCCCGCCTGCATTGGATTTCCCGACCGACTTCGCACGCAGCTCGGAATCGCTCTGCAGCCGCTCCTCGCGCGAACGCGTTCTATCGCATTCGTTGTTCGAACGACTAAATTCTGTCCCCTCCGACTCCTCTGCAATCGCTCAAGACTGGTTGCTGTCCGCATGGGCGAGCTTGATCTACCGCTACACTTCAAGCGACGATTTTGCCATCGGGCTACTTCCCATTCCGGACGCGTTAACCGGCACCTCCGATTCTAGGGTCGCCGATCACTCAGGCATCGCATTGCGATTCCAGTTGCACGGGAACACGGCAGCCAACACGCCCGCTGCATTGGCAGAAGCCATTTCCCAACGGACTCGATCGCTCGACTCCGTGCAGGACGCTCTCTTGGAGACCGTACTCCAACCCTTGGAGTTGCCCATTCAATTCGGCTTCGTCCCCGCGATCGAATACGAACCAGCAGGTCCCAACAATTCGCATTCACTCGAAGACTTCGTGGCCCATCACTGGTGTCCTCAAACCGAGCTGCAAATCACCTTTGGGTTGTGCGATGGCACGGTGCGCATCGATTACTTGACCTCTCTCTGGCGTCCCGAGTTTATCGATCGCATGCTAGGGCACTTCGAAACGCTGCTCGACAGTATGCTCCATGCACCCGAAGTGAGCCTCTCGAAACATCGATTGCTAACCGACGCCGAGTGGCAGCAAATCGTTGTGCAATGGAACTGCAACTCGCAATCTTTTCCCCTCGACCGATCCATTCACGCATTGATCGTCGATCAGTCGCTCCGCACCCCAGATGCAATCGCCGTGGTCTGCGAAGAAGACTCGCTGACCTACCGCGAATTGGACGACAAGAGCGACCGTGTAGCCCACCACCTGCAGTCGCTGGGTGTCGTACCAGGCTCTCTGGTCGGACTATCGATCGAGCAATCCACCCATGTCATCGTCGCGATCCTTGGGATTCTCAAGGCAGGCGCCGCCTACGTCCCGCTCGATATCAAGCATCCGGCGGATCGCATCCAGAGCATCGTTCATGACGCCGGTCTCGAGATCGTGGTCACCAGCACGCAACTCGCTCCTCGCTTGCCCATCGCCATGGACCAAATGGTCTTGCTCGATGCGCTGCTCCAAACTTCTGAAAGCCTTCCCGCTAACGAGCGGTTTCACGCCGAGGTCACATCCGATCATCTCGCGTATGTGCTCTACACATCCGGAACGACCGGACGTCCCAAAGGCGTTGCCATTCCCCATCGCGCCGTCGTGAATTTTCTATGCGCCATGGCGATTCGCCCTGGCTTGAAACCGGGCGAACGCTTGCTGAGCATCACCTCTCCCTCCTTCGACATTTCTGTATTGGAAATGCTGATGCCATTGATCGTTGGCGCGACGGTCGAAGTGGTACCAACGCAGCACATCAAGGATCCCGCCGCCCTGGCCGAAGCCCTTCAGCGCAGCCGCGCCCAAATGATGCAAGCCACCCCGACCACTTGGCAGATGATGATTCTGCATGGTTGGACCGGCCATCCCAATTTGAAGTTGGTCACCGGGGGTGAAGCCCTCTCCGATGCCCTCGCAGCCCAATTGATGCAACGCTGCGACGAACTCTGGAACCAGTACGGACCGACCGAAACCACCGTCTACATGACGCAGTATTTGGTCCCTCCCGGAGGGCCCAATCGAAACATCGGTAAACCCATCGCCAATTGCCAAGTCTACATCCTCGATCCCGACGGTAACCCCGTCCCCGTCGGGGTTACCGGAGAAATTTACGTCGGCGGCGAACCCCTCGCGCGCGGCTATCTCCATCGAGATGATCTCACCGCTGAGAAGTTCATTCGCAATCCCTTCACCAATACACCAAACGCCCGCATCTACCAGACCGGAGACCTCGGTCGCTGGACCGTCGACGGGTACATCGAATGCTTGGGACGCATCGATCACCAAGTCAAGTTGCGCGGCTACCGAATCGAACTCAAAGAAATCGAATCTTGGCTGAACAAATGGCCAGGAACACGCGAATCCGTGGTGCGACTGCGCGAAGACATCCCCGGCGACCCTCGCTTGGTCGCCTATTGCGTCTTTCCCGAAGCGACGCGTCCCAACGACACGGAAGTGGTGGAGTATCTCCACCAAAAACTTCCGGAGTACATGGTCCCATCGGATTTCGTCTGGCTCGATTACCTTCCTCTCACCGTGAATGGAAAAATCGACGTCAAGGCGCTTCCCAAACCGGATCGCAGCAATCGCGAACGCGTGGAACAATACGTTGCGCCGAGAACGCCCCTGGAAACCCTGATCGCCGAAGTCTTCCAATCCATCCTCGGCGTTCCGCAGATCGGGATTCACGACTCGTTTTTCGCATTCGGCGGTCATTCCCTCTCTGCAGTCCGCGCGATCGTGCGCATTCGCGAGCAATCCGGATATCCAATCCGAGTGCGGATGTTGTTCGAACACCCGACCGTCGATGGACTCGCCGCGCACCTTACACATGCTCTTGGCCCATTCCAAAAACCCGTACACGCGACTGCTGTCCCCGGCCTCCCAAACAACAACGAATCGGCCCATTCCATCAAGGAAAACCAAACAGACCCCGCCCCCCTCTCTTTCGCTCAGATGCGGCTTTGGCTCGTCGACGAAATCGAAAATGGAACCAATGCCTACAACATCCCACGTGCCTATCGCCTCCGAGGAACGCTGGATCCCACGGCTCTGTCCCGCGCCATCGAACGATTGATTGAACGGCACGAACCGTTGAGGACAACTTTCCGAGCCGTCGAAGGCAGTCCTGTCCAATGCGTTTTGGAATCACCCAAAATCGATCTCGCTATCGAGTCCTTGGAATCCGTACCCACCGCACTCCTGAGCCAGTCGATCCAATCGCGATTTGAACAGCTCGCGGACCAACGCTTCCACCTCGCTCATGACGTTCCCTTTCGCGCGATGCTTCTTCGCATCTCGCCCGTGGACCACGTGTTGATCACCAACACACACCACATCGCCTCGGATGATTGGTCTGTCGATATCTTCAACACGGAACTAAGCATTGCCTATGGCGATACCCTCCATGGACGTCCGTGTAGCTTGCCCTCGCTCCCCTCGCGATACATCGACTACGCCCTGCAACAGCGCCGCGAGCTCACGGGAACCCATTACGAGTCGATGCTGGATTACTGGAAGAGCCATTTGCAAGGAATGCCCACGCTAGACTTGCCGCACGACTTCCCACGCCCACTTCGCCCCTCACACGCATGCGGCCAACATCGCATGCAGTTCGATCCCGAGTTGGTGGCTAGCTTGCATTCCATCGCCCGAGATTGCCAATGCACTCTCCACATGGTCTTCCTCGCCGCGTTTCAATGCTTGCTGCACAAGTGGTCCAGGCAAGACGACATCTGCATCGGGATGCCTATCGCCGGACGCTTGCATGAAGACCTCGAACCGTTGATCGGGTTCTTCGTCAACACCCTTGTCATCCGTGGCGATTTGTCCGGCAACCCCACGTTCAAGGATCTGCTCCAACGTGTCCGAACAACGTCTCTGGCTGCTTACGATCACCAGGAAATGCCCTTCGATAAACTCGTCGAAGAGCTGCAACCGGATCGCGCTTTCAATAGCACTCCGTTGGTCCAAGTCCTCTTTCAACTGACGAACTTCAACCCTTCCACGTTGAACCTTGAAGGTCTCACTGCCGAGCCACTGGACCTCGATGAACCCCGCCTTCGCTTCGATCTCGAAGTCTACGTCACCCAACGTGGCGACTCCCTCACCGGCTCCATCCACTTCGCGCGGGAGCTCTTCGAACCCGAGACCATCGCTCGCCTAGCTCAGCAGTATTTGACCTTGCTCGAATCCATCGCCGCCACTCCTGAGCAGCCCATTTCCGAACTGGAGTGGATCAGCCAGCGCGATACTCAGCGCGTCTTGATCGAGTGGAATGACACGCACTCAGCGACCCCGGAATACGCCAACATCACCCAGTGGATCGATGCGCAGACGGAACTATCCCCTGATGCGACTGCCCTGGAGTTCGAGGGCCATCAACTCTCCTATCGGCAATTGCAACACCGCTCGCAGTCCATCGCCGATGCCATCGCCAGCGCATGCCCAACCGCACCCCGGCGCATCGGGATCATGATGGACCGCTCGATCGATTTGATCGCCGGCATCCTAGGCATCATCCGCTCCGGAGCGGCCGTCGTTCCCATCGATCCGGCCTACCCCGAATTGCGACGACACTACATCCTCGCGGATGCCAAAATCGATCTGCTCCTCACCCATTCCGGAATGACGCAGCCCCCTGCGGAAACCAACGTCCCCATCCTGCACGTCGATGCACTGAGGGAATCGATCCTCGACCCGACTGCTGCCGAACACAGGCCCCTGCGGACCACCCCCGAGGACTCGATCTACATCCTCTACACATCAGGCTCCACCGGACAGCCCAAGGGTGTCGAGATGCCGCATCGCGCGATGCTCAATCTCGTCCAATGGCATCGCTCCGTACCAAGGTTGCAACGCCCTGCCCGAACGCTGCAGTTTGCCACCTGCAACTTCGACGTCTCCTTCCAAGAAATCCTAACCACCCTCTGCACCGGGGGAACCCTCGTCCTGGTCTGCGAAGACGTCCGACGCGATCCCGAAGAACTTTGGCGCCACCTCACCAACCATCACGTCGAACGCGTCTTCTTGCCCTTCGTCATGCTCCAGCAGTTGGCCACAGCATGCAAGGAAACAGCTCACCGTATCGCCGTGCCGCCACTCCAAGACATCGTGTCCGCCGGTGAAGCTCTCCTGTTTACTTCCGAACTACAACATCTTCTCGACCGATTGCCCGATTGCAAATTGCACAATCACTACGGGCCCACCGAATCCCACGTGATCACTTCCCATCTGGTCACCGATCGCGATCTGCGCTCGCTCCGGGAAAGCCCCATCGGCAAACCGATCTCCAACTCCCAGGTTTACGTCCTCGATGCCCAGCGCAAACCGTTGCCTCCGGGGATCCCAGGCGATCTTTGGCTAGCTGGAGATTGCTTGGCGCATGGCTACGTCGATCGACCCGAATGGACCGAATCTCGCTTCATGCACGTCTCGCTACCGCAGGTGGGAACCAAGCGGATGTACCAATCGGGGGACACGGCTCGCTGGAACAATCACGGCGAATTGTTGTATCTGGGACGCAGCGACGATCAAGTCAAACACCGTGGTGTCCGCATTGAACTGGGGGAAATCGAAGCCCGATTGCTTGAGCATCCAGGCATCGCACAAGCCGCAGTCGCCATCCAATCCACGTCCGACGGGCTGCAACGATTGTGCGCCTACTACGTCGCGAAGGACGGCGTTCCAGCATCGCATGGGGACTTGCAAGCGTTCCTGCGACAGCGATTGCCCGATGCGATGATCCCAAATGCATGGGCAGCCTTGGAGTCTTTCCCTCTGACAGCTTCTGGCAAGCTAGATCGAAGGGCTTTGCCAAAAGAAGTTCTCTGGCAGACCGACTCGGTCGACTACGTCGAACCCAGCACTTCCCACGAGATCCTGATCGCCGCAATTTGGTCCAACCTTTTCGCCATCGATCGCGTCAGCGCACTCGATCATTTCTTTTCGCTTGGCGGACACTCCCTGCTGGCCGCCCGAATGCGTTCTCGTCTCGAACGCGAGCTGGGTTTCCAGGTTCCACTTCGGCGCATCTTTGAGTTCCCCGTTCTGCGTGCATTTGCAAAGGCACTGTCAGAGCACACCCCGGATGCGGAGGCGACGCAATCGGATCTGCTTCCTCGCAACGCCCCCCCCGGCAACACCGATCAACTCGACGATCAAGCGCTGGAAGCCCCCCTTTCGTTCGCACAATCGCGGTTGTGGCTCATCGATCAGTTGGAATCCGGAACGAGCGCCTACAACGTCCCGACTGCATATCGCATCCGTGGACCATTGCATCACGCTGCGCTCGAAACCGCATTGGAAAGGGTGATCCAACGGCATGAACCGCTGCGAACGCATGTTCTCGTTCCATCCGGAACACCCATCCAACGCGTTTCATCGCAAACCCATGGCCCCATCCCCGTAGACTCAGTCCAGAATCGCAACCCCGCGGCCTTGGATCGCCTCATTCAAGAATGGTTTACCCACGAAGTGGACCGCCCATTCGCCTTGAACGAGGAACTCCCGATTCGGTTCCGACTTTTGCGAATCGATTCCGACGATCATGTGCTGCTGATCAACATCCACCACATCGCGGTCGATGGATGGTCGCTAGAAGTATTCAATCACGATTTTGCAACGGCGTTTCGCGACGCATTGGCGTCCCAGCCATGCAGCCTGCAGCCACTACCGATGCGCTACGTCGACTATGCTCGCCAACAACACCAACTCCTCGCCCAAGACCGCTATCCATCTCTGCTTGATTACTGGAAGCAACAACTCCAAGACCTGCCCCATCTCGATCTGCCGCACGATCGCCCTCGCTCACAGCGACCATCGTTTGCTTGCGGCCAAGAGCGCCTCCACTTCAGCCCGCCATTGCTGGCGAAACTCGCCTCGATCGCACAGGAAGCACAATGCACGTTGCATATGGTGTTCTTGGCTGCATTCCAGTGCTTGTTGCAAAAATGGTCCAGGCAAGACGACATCTGCATCGGCATGCCTATCGCCGGACGAACGCACGAGGCCCTCGAGCCGTTGGTCGGATTCTTCGTCAACACCCTCGTCATCCGCGAGGATTTATCCGGCGACCCCACGTTCAAGGATCTGCTGCAGCGTGTCCGAACAACGTCTCTGGCTGCTTACGATCACCAAGAAATGCCCTTCGATAAACTCGTCGAAGAGCTGCAACCGGATCGCACGTTCAACGGCAACCCGTTGGTCCAAGTCCTCTTTCAACTGCTCCATTTCAACCCGTCGGACCTCACCCTCGACGGCCTCGACGTTCAACCGCTCGACCTCGATGAACCTCGCCTTCGATTCGATCTCGAAGTCCACCTCATCCAGCACGACGACACCCTCGTCGGTTCCATCCATTTCGCGAGGGAACTCTTCGAACCCGAGACCATCGCTCGCCTAGCTCAGCAGTATTTGACCTTGCTCGAATCCATCGCCGCTGCCCCAGGCCAACCCATCTCCGAACTGGAGTGGATCAGCCAGCGCGACACACAGCGAGTCTTGATCGAATGGAATGACACGCAAACTGCGCCCCCCGACTACGCCAACATCACCCAGTGGATCGATGCGCAGACGGAACTATCCCCTGATGCGATTGCCCTGGAGTTCGAGGGCCATCAACTCTCCTATCGGCAATTGCAACACCGCTCGCAGTCCATCGCCGATGCCATCGCCAGCGCATGCCCATCCGCACCCCGCCGCATCGGGATCATGATGGACCGCTCGATCGATTTGATCGCCGGCATCCTAGCCATCATCCGCTCCGGAGCTGCCGTCGTTCCCATCGATCCGGCCTACCCCGAATTGCGACGACACTACATCCTCGCGGATGCCAAAATCGATCTGCTCCTCACCCATTCCACGCTCGGGCCAATTCCAAGCGATTGCCCCACGACGCTCCTATTCGTTGACTCTCTCCACCAATCTGAAACGGGGACGCCGCATTCCCCATTGGAAATACAAAACTCCGTTACCTCCGAGGATTCCATTTACATCCTCTACACCTCAGGCTCCACCGGACAGCCCAAGGGTGTCGAGATGCCGCATCGCGCGATGCTCAATCTCGTCCAATGG
>JBKCUI010000414.1:0-26662 GCA_046318495.1 Pirellula sp.
ATAACCATAGTAAGCCCCTCCGGTGGATGGTTGTGTGACAACGATCCTTTCACTGGTGGGGCTTCTTCATTGCAAGACCAGTTTTTTGCTAGCCTTGGAAAAAGCGCAACTTCAAAAAGCGTTAGCGAGGGATTTCCACGCTCATCACCTTCGCAACGCAGGACCCTTCCTCGCGCCTTTCGAAGTTGCGCAGATCGATTCTCCTTTCATATCGCTTCGCGATTCCCCGTGGTTTTTCGTACTCGTACTCCGCGTTAGCAGTACTCGTACTCGTACTCGAAGACACGGCACCGAGTACGTGTACGAGTACCATTTCATTGAGTACGAGTACGAGGGGAACCCATAGTGCGCAACTTCAAAAGTGACGTGTCGGGTTGGGATGAGCAATGCAAGATCCCTCGCTGACGTGTCGGGTTGGGATGAGCAATGCAAGATCCCTCGCTGACGTGTCGGGTTGGGATGAGCAATGCAAGATCCCTCGCTGACGCGTCGGGTTGGGATGAGTACAGCAAGATCCCTCGCTGACGTGTCGGGTTGGGATCGGATGAGGGGGGGACGGTGCTCGTATTCTTCCTTGCCGGCGAATTGGTGGTTCGCTATTCCGGCAAGACCTCTCCAAAGAACCGCAACCAGTTGCCGTGAAAGACGTCGGCGATTTCCGTTTGGCTAAAGCCTCGCTGCGCCATGATGCCAACGATGCTTTGAAGGTTGCGATAGCGATCGAGGCCGACGGGTGTTTGCTCGCAGCCATAGCCTCCGTCGAGGTCGGTTCCCAATCCGACATTCCGCAGGGAGCCTTTCGCCAGTTTGCGCACGTGCTCGATTTGGTCGACAGCCCGTTCGAGGGTGGCGGACGGCGGTGTGACGCCGCGTACAAATCCGTTTTGGAGCATGATGACATCCATCGAGACGCCCAGCACACCGTCGCGATCGATGACCGCGCGAATCTGGTCGTCGCTGAACTGGCGTTGCCAATCGCAGATAGCGCGAGCGTTTTGATGGCTGGCGTGGATGCGGCCCGAAAAGTGTTTTAAGACTTGCCAGAATGCCACGTCGGATAGGTGCGTGACATCGATGGTGATTCCGAGTCGCTCGCAATGCTTGAGCAACTCGATGGCATCGAGCGAGAGGCCAACTTCGCTTCGCGTCCCGCCGCCGTACCGATTTGTTCCATAGTGCGTCAGTCCCAATGCTCTCAAGCCTGCGGCGTGGAACTCCTCGATTGTATCCGGGGTTAAGATCGGGTCTGCGCCTTCCATGGTCAGAATAAAACCGAGCGGCAATGGCTCTGGAGACGAAGTCGATTGGTTCCAATGCTCCTGCAATTGAGAACGGGTGCGGATCATCTTCAGATAACCCGCGCGCTCCATGGCTCGGTAGTAGGCCAAATGGGCGTGGGCCATGGCATAGCATGTCTGCGGCGATGTCCAGCCAAACGTGTGGTTAATCGGTTGCTCCATCCGCGCGAGCATAGTCGTTAAGCAGATTGCGAGTCGGCCTTCACGCAGTTCGGGAAAGCTCAACGTATTTGTCCTGCGTCCGGGTTCGGTCATCCCCAGCGAGGTTTCCTGGGCACGGATGTCGTCCACGCATTGGCGCAAGTCGCGATTCCAGTCGACGCCGTTGAGAGCAAGGTCGAGATGCGCATCGAAGATCCACATGAGGAGGGGCTCCATAGGAGTAAGGGATGGCGGCAGGACCCTTATGATACTCGATAGGGGCGCGCATCGGGTCCGACGCTGCAACACCATGCCTGCCGATCGCGGTACGATGAGGCATCTTGTTTGCTTGCGGGTTGGCGGATTCCAATGTCTTCGATGCGCTCGATCCGTAGTACGAACACCGCCAGCTTCCCTCCCCCACTCGTCCCCTACGCGCACCTTCGGAAATCGCATGACCGCTTCTCCCACACGCGTGCGTTACCTCGTCGCCATCGCCAGCGTCTTGATGGCCTTCATGCTGTATTTGGATCGGATTTGCTTGGGAGAGATCGTCAAAAGCAATTCGTTTCGAATGGATGTCGACGCCAGCAAAGAGGAAGTGGGGCGCGTGCTCGGCGCTTTTTTCTTCACCTATGCGATCGCTCAGATCCCCGCGGGATGGGCCAGCGATCGTTGGGGCGCTCGGCGTATGTTGACCCTTTACATCGTCGGTTGGTCGCTGATGACGGCAGCGACGGGATGGGTCATCGGGCTCGTTGGGATCTTGTTCGCGAGGCTGGCCTGCGGTGTTGCGCAAGCAGGCGCCTATCCCGCTTCGGGAGGTGTGATTCGCAAGTGGTTCCCGCTCCAACAACGCGCGGCTGCCAGTTCGTGGGTGAGTTTTGGCGGACGGTTGGGGGGGATGTTGGCCCCAACGATTTCGACATTGCTGATCGTTGCGACCGGGAGTTGGCGCTGGGTGTTGATGCTGTACGGGATCGTTGGCGTGTTGGTTGCAGCGCTGTATTGGTGGGTGGTCCGGGACACACCCAAGGAACACGCGTGGGTGAATGAAGGCGAGCGACAGCGGATCGATCCACCGCCGAGCAGAGCTGCTGCGGAGCCACAACCGACGGAAGAGCGATTGCCGATCTTGCCGGTCCTGTGGTTCTGCTTGACGAGTCGATCGCTTTGGTTGATCTCGTTAGCGCAGTTCAGCATCAACGTGGGCTGGGCGTTTTTGATCACTTGGCTGCCGACGTATTTGTCGGACGTGCAGCATGTCGACGCCATCACCGGTGCAGCGATGGTCACGGGGGTGTTGGCATGTGGATTGCCTGGAATGTTGCTCGGCGGTTGGGCGAGCGACTTTGCGGTCAAGCGATTTGGATTGCGGCGAGGGCGTGTGTTGCCACTGACGCTGGCGACGGGGTTGGCGGGATGCGCGTATCTGATTTGTCCTTGGATACCATCGGTCGGGGGGATCGTGGTGTGCTGTGCGTTGGTGGCCATGATGACCGATTTTGGCAATCCGTCGTTTTGGGCTTTTGTTCAAGACATCAGCGGCCGCAACACGGCAACTGTCTTTGGATGGGCCAACATGTGGGGCAATCTGGGCGCGACGCTGATCGCATTGTTGGTACCCTTGTTGATGCGTTGGGGAGAGGAAAGTGGGTGGGGGCAATCCTTGGTGTTCTTCGCTTGCAGCGGCGCGTTCTTCTTGGCCAGTGTTGCGTCGCTTGGAATCGATGCTTCGCAACGCATTCAGTCTCCCGAACCGACGTAACGGTGGGACGGGTCGGGAGGCTCGTTTTGACGTGCGGTTGTGATGGCACGAGCCTGTGGCTAGACTGAAGCCGTTGGGACTCCAGTCGCCCGCTTCGATGCAACCCCTTTGGCATGGGCCATCTCGCGTTGCCAAGCAGTTGTTTGTTGCTTCCAAGTTTGGGCGATGCCAACGATCGCTTTCCCTCCCCATCCTCCCTCCCCTGCTCTGCTTCGATGAAAACTCTCGTTTGGTTGATGCGCCTGGCTGCAATGGTCGCAGTTGGGCTTAGCGTGATGGCCGTACGCGCGGACGCCGACGGTGTTCCGTTGATCTTCGACACCGACATGGGCAACGATTGCGACGATGCGTTGGCTCTCGGTGTGATCCATGCCATGCAAACGCGAGGAGAATGCGAATTGTTGGCGGTGACGATCACCAAAGATCATCCGCTGGCGGCCGCCTATGTCGATGCGGTGAATACCTTTTACGGCCGCGGGGATATTCCGATCGGGGTATGCCGGGGATCGGGCAAGACCCCGGACGAAGGCAAATACAATTCCGTGGCCACGATTCGGGATGATGGTCGGTACCGATTTCCACACGATTTGGAATCGGGCAACGATGCACCGATGGCGGTCGAAGTGATTCGGAAAACGCTGGTGAACGCGGCCGATCACTCGGTCGTGTTTGTTCAAGTCGGATTCTCGACGAATCTCGACAACGTCCTCAAGTCGCCTGCGGACGCGATCAGTCCCCTGACCGGTGCCGAGTTGGTTGCCAAAAAGGTCAAACTGGTTTCAATCATGGCGGGTGCGTTTCAATTGATCAAGAACGACAAGGGAGAGTTGGCACCGCATCCTGAATACAACGTCGCGCAAGACCTGGCTGCTATCCAGTCGATGCTCAAGCGATGCGAGGTGCCGATCGTGTGGAGCGGCTTTGAGATCGGGCTGGCGGTGACGTATCCGCATCAAAGCATCTTGCAAGATTACCGATACGTGAAGCATCATCCTTTGCCGGAGGCCTACATTGCGTACATTCCACCGCCGCACGATCGACCGACATGGGATTTGACGAGCGTGCTCTATGCAGTGCGTCCAGAGCGAGGGTACTTTGACGTTTCGCCGGCTGGAACGGTAACAGTAGCCGACGACGCCATCACGCACTTTGCAGCCGACCCCAAGGGACGCCATCGCTACTTGATCCTCGGGCCTGGGATGTTGGAAAAAACGCGCGAGGCGTTGGTGCAGTTGTCCAGCCAGCCGCCTGCTTGCGTGCCCCATCGACCGTAGTTGCTTTCTTGGGACCGGAATGGAGGGCTGTATGCAGAGTTTGTCGCAACCGGCTCGGATCGCAGTCTGTGGATCGATCAATCAAGACTTGGTGGTTCGCATCGAGCACTTGCCTCAGCCCGGTGAAACGCGCATCGCCAATACCCTTCATGAGATCTCCGGTGGTAAAGGGGCCAATCAAGCTGTCGCGCTAGCGAGGCTCGGAACCCCGGTCGCGATGCTCGGGCGGGTGGGGAGCGATGGCTTTGCAACGTCCTTGATGGAGAATTTGCGTCGCGAAGGAATTGAACTGCATGGTGTGGAAACGGTGCCCGGCCCCAGTGGCGTGGCGGTGGTCGCCGTCGAGGACAGCGGTCAAAACGCGATCATGGTGGTGCCGGGTGCAAATGGGACTTGGACCCCGACCGACATCGATCGGCATCGAGGGCTGATCGCACAGAGCGATTGGTTGGTGCTGCAACTGGAGATTCCCCTAGACGCCGTAGAGCGTGCGATTGTCTTGGCCAAGCGGCATGGCCGGCGCGTGTTGCTCAACCCGGCACCAGCCCCTAAAGCACTGCCCGACTCGATGTTGGACGTGGATGTCTTTTGCCCGAATCAATCGGAAGCGGAACTGTTGCTAGGTCGTTCGATTCCGAGCGTCGATGCCGCGTGCGAAGCGGCTCACGAGCTCTTGAAAAAGGGGCCGAAGATGGTTGTGATCACGCTGGGGAGCCAAGGCAGCGTGGCAGCAGATACCACAGGCGTATACACCATTCCTGCCTTTCCTGTGGTGGCATGCGATACGACTGCTGCGGGGGATGCATTCATCGGCGCGTTGGTATCGCAATTGGCGGACGGCGCACCGCTTGAGTCAGCATGTCGGTTCGCATCGGCGGCAGCGGCCCATTCCGTGACGCGGCCCGGTGCGCAGCCATCGCTACCGACGCGAGCGGATGTGGATGCGATACTCGCGAGGTTTTCGCAGACCGCATAGAGCACGTTTCATCACGATCTCGAGCGATCGACTGTTTCTCGAAGTGTAGGCCAGCCTTTCCAACCCAACTTACTCATGAACATTAGGAATCTCGCAACGATGCAGCCCTTGAATGCAGTGACGGCAAAGCCAGCCCTTCGGAACAACGTCAGGCATCGGCAGGTGGCTGGGATGGGATTACTCGTTTCGTGGCTGTTGCTTGGCTTGGCAGGGTGCAATCCTTCGCGCGAGTCCAACCCTTCAGCGGGCGCTGAGGGTGCCTCTTCGGCCAAGCCCAAGATTGCCTTGATCATGAAGTCGCTGGCCAATGAGTTTTTCTCGACGATGGCCGATGGGGCCAAGAAGCACCAAGCGGACCATTCGGACCGTTACGAATTGATCGTCAACGGCATCAAGGACGAGCGCGATTTGGCGAGGCAAGCGGCACTTGTCGACGAGATGGTAGCAGCCGGAGTACGCGCGATCGTGATTGCACCGGCGGATTCCAAGGCCTTGATCCCGAGTTTGAAGAAAGCCACCGCAGCTGGCGTGCGGGTGGTCAACATCGACAATCAATTGGATCGTGAGATTCTGGCTGCTGAATCTGTGCGGGTGCCGTTTGTCGGCCCGAACAATTTGATGGGTGCAAAGAAAGTTGGGGAGTACTTGGCCAGCAAGCTGCAAAAGGGAGATGAGGTCGCGATCCTCGAGGGGATTCGAACCAGCTTCAACGGCACGCAACGGCGGCTCGGGTTTGAGCAAGCCATGAACGAGGCTGACATGAAGATTGTTGCGAGCCAAAGCGGTCAATGGGAAACCAATCAAGCCAACACCATCACGGCTACGATGCTCAGCGAGCATCCGAATTTAAAGGCCATCTTGGCTGCGAACGATTCGATGGCGTTGGGCGCGATCGCGGCGATCAAGTCGGCGAACAAAACCGATTCGGTTCAAGTGGTGGGGTTTGATAACATCACCGCGGCCCGCGAAGCGATCCTCGAAGGGAAGATGTTAGCGACCGCCGAACAACACGGAGATCAGTTGGCCGTGTATGGGATCGAAGCCGCGCTGGAAATGCTAAGCCAAGAAAGTGCCGCGAGAGATCTGCGCGAGACGCCGGTGGAGTTGGTGACGGCGGAAGAGCTCCGCAATCAGAAGTGATGCCTTGAAGTCTCCTGCGTTGTTGCGTACCGATGAATTGACGAAGACGTATTCGACCCCTGTGGTCGATGCGTTGAGCATGGAGTTTCGGGCGGGTGAGATTCATGCGTTGCTCGGAGCCAATGGGGCTGGCAAGAGCACGCTAGTCAAGATGCTCGCCGGGATTGTGTCGCCGACGCGCGGTTGCATGCATCTGGCAGGGCAACCGTATGCACCGCGGAGCAAGGCACATGCCGAAGCGGCGGGCGTTCAGATCGTGCAGCAAGAATTGAACTTGGTGCCGACGCTCGATGTTGCAGAGAATCTCTTTCTCAACCGATTGCCGAGTCGCTGGGGAGTGCTGCGTCGGCGCACGCTGGATCGAGAAGCTCGACGATTGCTCGATGACTTTGGCCTGAACGGCATTCCCACGACGGTGCTCGTCGGGGAATTAGGTGTTGGGCAACAGCAAATGCTGGAGATCGCCAGCAACTTGCACCGTCCCTGCCGGCTATTGATTTTGGATGAGCCCACGGCCGCGCTGTCGGTGGGTGAGTCGGAGTTGTTGTTTGAGAAGTTGAATGCGGCGCGCGATCGAGGCGTAGCGATCGTTTATGTCAGCCATCGGCTCGATGAAGTCGAGCGGTTATCGGATCGCATGACGGTGCTGCGCGATGGAAAATGGATCGGGACATGGCAACGTGGAGAGCTGACACAGTCCGGGATGGTGGCACGGATGACCGGGGAGGAAACTCCTGTGGAGCGAAGCAGTCCGCCTTCTTCGGGCATGAATGCCATTCAAGGCCAGCGTGCGGCAGCTCGCGATTGTTTGCTGAAGATCCGCGGGCTGGAGCGGCCCCCGGCGGTGCATGCGTTCGATGTGGATGTGATGGCTGGAGAGATACTGGGCGTGGCAGGGTTGGTGGGATCGGGACGTACCGAGTGGTTGCGGTTGGTGGCTGGAGCGGATCGTTCGCGCAGCGGTTCTTTGGTATTAGCGGATGGGAAAACGATACGCCCCTGGCAAAGCCCGGCCGCAGCCGTGCGCGCAGGGGTGGTGCTGGTCAGCGAAGATCGCAAGGCCGATGGTTTGCTGTTGAGCCAATCGATTGCTGAGAACATCGCGTTGCCGAGTTGGTGGACAGATCGCAGTCAACGGGTTCCCTTCGATCGGCTCAGCCGAGGGGGGGCGGTTCGAGGCAAGGAGGTGCTTCAACAAGCACGCGCTCTATGTGAACTCTTGTCGGTGCGCCGGGACTCGGAAGTTCAGTCGGTTGGAGAGCTCAGTGGCGGCAACCAGCAGAAGGTCGTGTTGGCGCGATGGATGCGTCGAGGAGCCAACGTTTTCTTGGTGGATGAGCCAACGCGCGGGATCGACGTGGCGGCGCGAGCGGCAGTGCATCGCATCCTGCGATCGTGGGCGGATTCGGGAAAGGGCGTGGTGGTCGTCAGCAGCGACCTCGAGGAATTGCTTGAGATTTCCGATCGCATTGGCGTGTTGTCCAATGGGCGATGGGTAGAAACATTTCAGGGGCCCGATTTCGATCGCACGTTGTTGTTGCAGGCCATGTTTTCGGGGTATGCCTCGGCAGTCCCATCCGAGATGAGGAGATCGACATGATCGGCGGAAATGCGTGGAAGCGATGGGCAACGCAATATGCGGGTATGGTTTTGGCGCTGCTGGGATTGGCGATCTTCTTTGGGCTGCGAACCAAGACCTTTTGGAGCGTTACCACGTGGGCGACCATCGCCAACAGCATTCCGGATCTTACCGTCATCGCGGTCGGCATGACCTTGGTGTTGGTGGTGGGTGGAATCGATCTGTCGGTCGGTTCGGTGATGGCGTGGAGCGCTTCGATCCTGGCGATGATGATGATCGATTGGGAGTGGCCGGTGTACTCGGCGTTCGCGGGGGCGTTGCTCTTAGGTGCAGCCTGTGGTTTTGCGAATGGTTGGATCAGTGCGACCTATCGCATCCCCGCGTTCATCGTGACATTAGGAATGCTGGAGATCGCCCGGGGCGGAGCGTATTTGGCAACGAATTCCGAGACCAAGTATCTCGGTTCGCGGGTAGCTTGGATATCGGAGCCTGCTTGGGGAACGGGCTTGAGTCCGGCTTTCTTTATCGCGATCGGTTGCGTGGTCGCAGGGCAATGGCTGTTGCACCGGACAGTTTTGGGGCGATTGGCGGTGGCCATCGGTACCAATGCTGAGACGGTGCGGATGTCGGGCATTTCCCCGCGGCCGATTCACGTTGCCATCTTTTCGTTGGGTGGGATGCTGTGCGGATTGGCAGCGATCTTTCAAGTTTCGCGGCTGTCGACCGCCGATCCGAACTCTGGCGTCGGGATGGAGCTTTCAGCGATCGCCGCTTGTGTGATCGGTGGAACCAGTCTGCGCGGTGGGCGCGGTTCGGTGGTGAGCACGTTCTTTGGGGTGCTGATCGTGTCGGTCTTGCAAGTCGGATTGGCGCAGATGGGTGTGTCGGATCCGATGAAGCGAATCGTGACCGGTGCGGTGATCGTCGTGGCGGTACTGTTGGATTCTCTCCGATCGCGAGCGGGCGACTGAGCCGTAGAGAACTGAACGGGCGATTGGAGGACGTTATGCGCGTCTCCGAGTCGATTTAGTCATTTCGAATTAGCGGCGCGATGCGAGCCCGACCAACTCGAGGAGTTTGAGGGCGTTGGTGGTGGGCGTCACGCCGGGTCGCATGGTGTAGTCGAACTTCATTTTCTCGGTGCCATCGACCGATTCGAAGTACTCTCGGAAGTGGACGATCTGGGCGATGCTCGTGAGTGAGGGGACATTGGCGAGTTCCAGATCGTGGGTGCTCGCCAAGACCAGGGCTTGCAGTTGAACGAGTTGTTGGAGGACCGACTCGACGGCGATTTGGCGTTCGCGGGAGTTGGTCCCTTGCAAGATCTCATCGAGTAGCACGATGCAGCCGCGCGGGCTGCGAGCGAGGCTGGATTGGGTGAAGTCGACGATGGTGCGGAGGCGTTTGAGCTCGGCCATGAAGAACGACACTCCGTCTTGCAAACTGTCTTGAACGCGAATGCTCGAGGCGAGTTCTGCGTTTGGGCCGATCCATTGTTTGCAGCATACCGGGGAGCCGCTACGGGCCAGGAGCGTGTTGATTCCCAAGGAACGGAGCAAGGTGGACTTGCCAGCCATGTTGCTGCCGGTGACCAGCAGCAAGGGGTGGGATTCTTCGATGCGCAAATCGTTGCAGACACGAGCCGATGGCGCGAGCAATGGGTGGCCGAGTTGCGCGACGGAAAGGTTGCGAGTCCGGTCATCCTTCCAGACCGGGTAAGCCCAATCCGGGTTTTCATCGGCGAGGGTTGCTGCGCTGATTAAGGCTTCGAATTGGCCGAGAGCCGAGACCCAAGTTGCGATGTGCGTGCCGAAGCGGACTTTCCATCGCTCGAGGCTTTCGAGGACGCGCACATCCCAGAGCACAAACAGTTGCAGTACCCAGTAGACCAAGAAGAAAAGCGGATTGCGCTGGATCCCTGCCAGTCCCATGCGCCGGCGCAAACGCTCGATGGCCGTCGTCGCCGAAGCTTCGGGAGATGCGATCGAGGATCGAATGGCTTGGAGCAAGGGCGATTCGGGAGTTAACTCTTCGATCAGTTGCATCATGCGATAGAGGGATTGAAGTTCGCGATGCGCGCTGCCTATTCCTACGAAGATATCGTGAATGCGGCCGACGATGGTGATCGTCAGCAGCAGGTTGAGGACCAGCCCGATCAATCCTACGATCCAGCCTGCATTGAAGATCCAAGGCTGCGCCGTTGCCATGCCGAATAGGATAGCCACCAGCCCCACGATGGCGCAAGCAGGTCCGACTTTGGTGGCTGCGACGATCGCCGGTCGTCCTTGGAACAGAGGGGGCTCGGAACCCCAGGCCGCAATGCGCTCTGGAGTGGAGTCCAACCCGCGGAATCCCAACACTGCATCCCACCACGCTTGTCGCCATGCGGGTTGCGCGACCAGTTCGCGAACGGCCGATTGGCGGCGTTCGATGTCGGCGGTCGGAACCCACTCGGTGAGCCATCGAGCCAAGCATTCGGCTCCTGAATCGGTGACGGCTAGGGACAGCAATCGAAACAGAGATCGTTCGCCAAAGAGGTCCACATCGCGCGATAGCTCGGATGCGAATGCATTGGCGGTGGACTCGCAGGGCGTCGCCGGCAGGTCGCTCCATCGGCGCTCGCATCGGGCGCGCAGCCTGCGATAGAACGCGCGTTGGCGAATCGTATGTTCGATGCGATCTCGTACCCATTCGTGCACAGTGGCGGCTGCGAGGAAGGCCACCAACAGGAGTGTTCCCAAGATCCAAACACCGTTGGGAACACGCGGTTCCAGAAGATCGGCGAGGATGAGAAGCATTCCAGGCAAGGACAGAGCGACTCGAATCCAGCCCAATCGTTGGCTGCGGAGTTGAAGGCGATGGAGGTCGCGATCGAGTGCTTCGAGACTGGATTGATAGCGCGCCGTAGCGGCGTTGTCATGAGCCATGAGATGATCGATCGTGGAGGGAGATCGCGGAATGGGATCCGCTCAGTCTTTGGCGAAGAGGGCAGCTGCGAACTCGTCGGGAGAGAATTCCTCCATGTCATCGAGCTTCTCACCGAGGCCAACGAGTTTGACGGGCAGGCCGAATTGCTCTGCGATGGGAATGATCACGCCACCTTTCGCAGTGCCATCGAGTTTGGCCAGGACGATGCCGGTGCAGCCAGCAGCTTCGGAAAAGCCTTTGGCTTGGCTGATGGCGTTTTGTCCGGCGGTGGCATCGAGCACCAAGAGCACTTCATGCGGCGCCGCTGGGACTTGCTTTTGCAGGACGCGTTTGATCTTCTCGAGTTGTTGCATCAAATGACTTTGCGTTTGAAGGCGGCCCGCGGTGTCGATGATGCAAACGTCGAAGCCTTCGGCGGTGGCTTTTTGCATCGCGCGGAAGGCGACCGAGCCAGGATCGGCACCGGGATCACCGGAGACGATGGCGCATCCGATCCGTTCCGACCAGATCTTGAGTTGTTCCACAGCGGCGGCGCGAAACGTATCGCCGGCGGCGAGCAGGACCCGATGACCTTGTTGCGTCAGGCGGTTGGCCAGCTTGGCGATGGAAGTGGTTTTGCCCGAGCCGTTGACGCCGACGACCAAGATGACGGTGGGAGCGGATTCGGCGAAGTTCAGCGGACCGCCGCGGCTCTTGAGCGAGTCGGCCACGCGGACGCGGATCACGTCCAGGATGTCGCGCTCTTCGACTCGACGGCCCCGAAACTGGGTGTGAATGGAATCGCGAATCGAGCCCGCCATGCTCGGGCCCATGTCGGTCCGCACCAAGATGGCATAGAGTTCCGACAGGAATTCATCGTCGACCAGTTGGCCTTCGGACTTCCAAAGGTCGCGGATGTCCGTGTGCAATAGACGGTTGGTTTTTTGAAGCGCGCGGCGAAACCAACTGACTTTGCGTTCGGCTGGGGATTGGCTGGAGATGACAGTCCTATCCGCCGAACCGTCGTCCGTCGAGGAGTAATCGTCCGCGTCGTGATCATGCGATGCTGGGGAGCCCGCACGCGCATTGGGCGGAGTTGTTGGGGGTTCCGAAGGTTTCTTCTTCGACCAAAAGAACATAAAACCGACCTGTGCTGGGAGAACGGCGACGCGGAACGACCTGGGACGTAGGGTGGTCGACCGTGCGATCGATGTTGGCTGGAATCCAATGGCAGAATCATACACAAAGGAATTCGTTCGCCGGAGTTGAATTTTGGTTTTTGGGATGCGACGCCCGTTGGACGCCACATCGTTTTGAGCGGCGATCCAATCCGTGATAGAATCCTCATCGCGGCGTCCGTGCCGCAGGAATCGCCATCGAGGAACGGTCGAACGCCGGCTGACCGATGGCTTCTGAGGAGGGTTTCCCATGCTAGGAGGATGGAGCGTGGATCTGCGTAGACGGGATTTTCTGGTCCGAACGGCGGTCGCGATGGCTGCCTTGCAACATCCGGGCAGGTTGAGTTGGGGGGCGATCGAGCAGGACGCTGCTCCGATCGAAACGGGCAACCGTTTTTTGCAAGGCAATTTCGCGCCGGTGCTCGAGGAAGTGCATGCCGAAGGGTTGCCCGTGGAAGGAGAAATCCCGCGCGGGCTCGAGGGCATGCTGGTCCGAAATGGCCCGAACCCACGATTTTCTCCGTTGGGGAAATACCATTGGTTCGACGGCGATGGAATGTTGCATGGGGTGCACATCGCCGATGGCAAAGCGAGTTACCAAAACCGCTTCATCGAGACCGAGGGGTACCGCAAGGAACTCAAGGCGGGCAAGGCTCTGCATACCGGATTGCTCGAAATGCCCGACCTGAAATTGGTCTTGGCAGGTCGCAATCCGTTCAAAAACCCCGCCAACACATCGGTAGTGTTTCATGCCAACCGGCTGCTAGCGCTATGGGAAGCGGGCGAACCGTACCGTATCGAGCCTCGGGGCTTGAAGACCGCCGGGATCGAGAGCTTCGATGGGAAGCTGAAGCATCCGTTTACCGCGCATCCCAAGATCGATCCTCGCACCGGTGAAATGTTGACCTTTGGCTACGTCCCGAGCGAGCCGGTTCTGGTGATGAGCCAAATCGACGCCAGCGGGGCCTGGGTGCGTTCGACGCGCATTCCCATTGGCAAACCGACGATGGTGCACGACTTCGCCATCACCGAGCGGTATGCGATCTTTCCACTTTGTCCTTTGTATTTTGATGTGAAGCGATTGTTGCAAGGGACGACGCCTTGGTACTTCGATCAATCGCAGCCGACCCGATTCGCGGTCGTCTCGCGCGACGACCCGTCGCAGGTACGCATGTTGGAGGGCGAGTCCTGCTTCGTGTTTCACTTGTTGAATGCGTTTGAAACAGGCGGCGAGGACGCGACGCAGATCGAGTTGGTGGGATGTCGATACGAGCAGTTTCCCGGCAGTCTGAACTTTGGCGATGCGGACGATGCGAACGCGTCCGACACGGCTATTCCGTACCGCTGGGTATTGGATCTAAAGAACGGGACGGTGCGGTCTGAGGCTTTGCAAGACGAAGCGGCCGAGTTTCCCAGGCTGAACGATGCCTATGTAGGAAGAAAGCATCGCTACGGATACGTGGGGCTCGGAGACGAAGAGTTCTTTCATGGCTTTCGCAAACTGGATTTGGAGCGAGGCCATCCGAGCGATATCCATATGCCTGACGGGTGGCATTGCGGCGAAGGGATCTTTGTTGCATCGGGGAGTGGCGATTCGGGGGCCAAGGGCCTGGATGCATCCCGCGAAGATAACGGGTGGCTGCTGGCCTTTATGCATCATGCGACGTTGCCGAAGTGCGAGTTGGGAATCTGGGACGCCCAGTCCTTTGACTCCAAGCCTGTGGCGCGGATCCGATTGCCGCAGCGCGTGCCGTATGGCTTTCATGGAACCTGGGTGCCGGGATGGGGGATGGGGTGATGCAGTATCGATTGGAACCGGAGCTTGCATCGGAAGAGTTCATCGATTGTTTAGTGCGTTCGACGTTGGCGGAGCGCCGCCCCATCCACGAGCGGGAGACGATCGAAGGGATGTTGCGGAATGCAGACCTGATTGTGACAGCCCGCGCGGAGTCCGGACTCCTGGTGGGGATTTCGCGAGCCATCACCGATTTTCATTACTGCACGTACTTGTCGGATTTGGCCGTCGACGCAGCCTACCAAGGCCAAGGGATCGGTCGGAAGCTGATCGAAACCACCCATGCGGCCGCCGGATTGCAAACCACTTTGATCTTGTTGTCAGCGCCCAAAGCGCAGACCTATTACCCGCACATCGGCATGCAACAGCATCCGAGCGCATGGACCATTGCGCGAAAACCGAGTCTGTCCGCAAAACGCGACTAGTGTTCTTCGGCGAACCATCCAACCAAGGTAGAAGGAGCCAACCGCATGGCTGAGTTAGCGTTTCCGATGGAGATCGAAGGGAAATATCGCGTCATGGAGGAAGCGGAGTTGCTGCGGCGGCTAGAGCAGATGGACGCCAAACCGCTGGCCAGCGAGGAGCATTTGGACGTTTATTTGCGTCATCCGTGCCGCGATTTTCGAGTGACCGATGAAGCCTTGCGCGTGCGGCGATTGAATGGCCGGTACTGGATGACGTACAAAGGCCCTCGCCTGGAGGGGGAGCTCAAAATGCGCCCCGAATGGGAAGTACCGCTGGCCGAACAAACCGAAGGCGAGTGGATGCACATCTGGGGAGCGTTGGGGTTTGAAACCGTTGCTCGTGTGGCGAAAACGCGGCAGCCGTATCAAGTGATGGCAGCGCATGGAACCGTGGTGGCCACCGTCGATCGCGTGGATGGGATCGGCGTTTTTGCGGAGATCGAACGGGTGGTGGCTGGGCCCGAGGAGATCGAGCACGCCCGCGACGATATCGAGCAGATCGCGCGGCGATTGGGTTTGGATCGGCTAGAGAAACGCAGTTACTTGTCGATGGTACTCGAGCAGCAGCGTTAGTAGTAGCAACCGCCGGCAGGGAGCGTTCGAGCGAGCCTGTGGGCAACCGCCACATTCGGGATGCCTCCATTCCCGTTGGCCGTTATTGCGATTTGGTCGAGGCAAAGAAAAACGGCCTTGGTGGGTACCAAGGCCGTTTTGCATGGATGATCGCATTCGCGACAGCAATTAGTTGCAACCGCAGCTCGAAACTGGAGCTGGAGCGGCTTCGCAGCACGAAGCAGCAGGAGCTGCACATCGGCTGGCCTTGCGTGCATGCAAGCGGGCCAAGAGGCCAACGCGCTTGGTGCCACAAGCTGGAGCAGCGTCACAGCAGGTTGGTGCTGGTTCGCAAGCTGGAGCACATGGAGCTGGTGCTGGCTCGCAAACTGGAGCTGGAGCACAAGGAGCTGGAGCTGGCTCGCAGCACGAAGCTGGAGCAGCCGAGCACTTGCTGGCCTTCAAGGCATGCAAGCGAGCCAACAGGCCAACGCGCTTGGCAGGTGCACAAGCTGGTTCGCAGGTCGGTGCTGGAGCACAAACAGGAGCTGGTGCGCAAGCAGCTGGAGCTGGCGTGCAGCAATCGCTCTTACGATGGAACAAACCGGCCGACGCGTTCGACGAAGAAACGATCGCGACTGCAACAACGGCCAAAGCAACCAAAATACGACGCATTCGAAACTCTCCCAAAACTAGAAACAACACTTTTCCAACGCGTCTCGACTCCATGGCTGAAAACTCCCTGACGGGCTGCCTACCGAGCGTCCAAAACGCCCGATGCTGACGCGAACAATTTGATAGCTAAACTGTTCCCTATGATAGCGTCAAAGGGAACCCAAGCGGCAAAGTTTAGTTATTCATAAAGGTCTAGCACCTCCAAATCTGCGTTTTGTGCCAATTATTTTGCTGAAAACGAGCCATAAAATAACCCGGCAGGGGGGTGTGGCGGCAGCTAGGGCCAATGCGGGGAAGGACGGCGCGGCTCGCGGGTTGGCGGTCCTTGGAATAGAGAATTCGGCGATCTATTGGGCCGGTTGGACGGTCCAGGTAGCCATGCGCCGCCCCTAGGTGGTCGCCTAGGAAGTCCCCTAGGTCGTCTAGGAAGTAGGGTGTGGACCGAACCCGAAAACGCGAAGATACTGTGCGGGTGGATGCACCTCATGGCCGGTGCCGAAACCGGCCGCAGCAGGTTCTCTCACGTACCCATCCTCTTCCCTGTGGTTTGCACAAGGATTCTTCTGTGCCTATTCCATCTACCCAGTTCGGGCGGCCGCTGCACGCGATCTCGGCTGCCTACCTCCCTTTGAAACCCGTCGCCAAGATCGATTACTACTCCAACACCGAAGAGCTGTAGCGGACTTGGAAATGCGTTCTCGTTCCGGCGGTCAACATGGACACCGGCTTTTCAAACTTGCTCAGCCTGAGCCAACGCGACGAGATTCTTCGTTACGCCGCCGGGGTGGCAGCCGGTCGGCCGTTTGTCGCCGGGGCGTTTGTCGAAGATCTCCAGGGCGATTGCATTGCGAATTACCGTTCGCAAGTCGTCACGATCCGTTCTCTCGGGGGAACCCCCATTCTGTTTCAATCGACGGCTTTGGTGCGTCGCGAACCCAAAGCCATCGTCGCAGCCTACCGTCAGATTGCTGAGGCGGTCGACGAAGTGCTGGGTTTCGAGCTTGGCACCATGTTTGCGCCGTTCGGCGCGATCTACGATTTGGATACGTTTCAAGGGTTGGTGGAAATCCCGCACAGGAAGGGGATCAAGCACTCGTCGCTGTCGCGGGCCATGGAGTGGGATCGGTTGGCGCTTCGCGATCGGGTGCGACCGGATTTCCGTATCTACACCGGCAATGATTTGGCGATCGACATGATCCAGTGGGGCAGCGATTATCTGCTGGGGCTGTCCGCGTTCTATCCGGAAGCCTTTGCGTTGCGCGACCGCTTTTGGCGCGATCAAGATGCACGCTTCTACGAGCTGAACGATGCTCTTCAATGGTTGGGAGCCTTCGCGTTCCGCGATCCGGTTCCGGCGTACAAGCATCTAGCGGCAATCTTCTTGGCCATGCGGGGCGTGATCGCTTCGGATGCGATTCCTCCGCAAGCTCCTTCGCGGCCGCCGAGCGATCGAGAGTTTCTCCGGTGGTTGCTGGATCGATTGGATCGTTTGGTCGAGAACGGCAGCCATTGAGGACGTTGGAATGGGACGATTTGAACACGTGCGGAACAAACCGCCGACGGTGCTGCAGCAGCCACGCGAGATGGTCATTGCGTTGGCTCCCATGCGGAGCAACGTTAACTTAAGCCGCATCGTGCGGCTGTGCGGCTGTGCTGGTATCCGCACCATCGTGCAATGCGGCGGGGGCAAGATCGATCGCGATATCGCGCGGGACGCAGCCGATTATGTCGAGATCGTGCATCGCCGGAGTTTGGCTCCGGCGATCAAGCAGCTCAAGGAGGATGCCTATGTCTTGGTCGGGCTCGAGCAGACCACCCATTCGGAGTCGTTGTACGAGTTCCAGTTTCCCAGACGGGTCGCGTTGGTCGTGGGAGCGGAGCGGGAAGGATTAAGCCAAGAGGAATTGGACTTGCTCGACGCGGTTGTGGAGATTCCGGTTTACGGTCAGCCTGCCAGTTACAACGTGGCCACGGCGACCACCATGGCGGTGTACGCCTACTGCCGGCAGTTTCCCTTAGGATAACCAGCGTTTTTTGACCCTTCGGGTGCGTCATTTTGCCCATGCTCGTAGGGCAGCCCCTTCGAGGATTCCGGGTTCTGTGCGAAACTGTGCTTGGTTTCGGTATTTCACCGTTGGCTGTTGGATTTCGCGGGCCGGTACCGCGAACGGCGTTTGGCGACATTCGAACGCTGGAAAGAGCGTTGTCACGCCCGCCAGATTACGGTCAGCCCATCACAGTTTCCTACCGCTCACTCGCCTGGTTTTTTCACTCATGTTCGCTCGCTTTAGGCATCCTGACAGACCGATTCATGCGGGAAATCGCAACCCGCATCTGGCGATGGTGCGGTCGGAGCGGGATGAAGTGAACATCCAAGTCGACTCGCAAAATGCGTGGATGTGGGTTTTGATCGGTGGTCTAGTAGTCCTCCACTCCGCCGGCTGTGGGAGTTCTGCGTTGCAGTACTCCCCCAATGAACTTCATGCCGCTGGGTTGTTGCATGAAGAGGGAAGCGCCGAGCCCGAAGCGGTGGCAGAGAAAGCAGCTGAAGTCGTCTCGCAATGGTTCGGAACGCTCGATGCACCGCGTTGGCCGAAGGATATCGAGTCCGTCGTCGACATGGAATCGGTTTTGCGATCTGCTGGGCCCGTAGGCCGTGGGAACGATAAGGTCGAACGTGGGTTGTATCGCAAGCATTGCGTGTCGTGCCACGGGTTGGCCGGCGATGGACGCGGGCCGGCAGCCATGGTGTTGGCCCCGTATCCACGTGATTTCCGCCGGGGGACGTTCAAATTCAAGTCGACTCCGCACGGCTCGAAGCCGACTCGAGAAGATCTGCTACATACATTGCGTTCGGGTTTGCCTGGGACCGCGATGCCGTCGTTTGCAGCCCTAGAACAGTCGGATGAGTTCGCACACGACGTCAAAGCCCTAGTCGAGTACGTGCGTTTTCTGTCCATTCGCGGCGAGGTCGAACGCAAGCTGATCCAAAAGCATGTCCGCGAAGGAGTCGAATTGGTCGCCGATTCACCCGAGTGTGTGGAATCGATGCAGCAAGTCGTTGCCAGTTGGGAGTCCGCTCCGGCTCGCGTCGTCGCTATTCCGGAGCCGCCGGTGCTCGGTAAGTCCGAGATGGCGGAATCGATCGCGCGAGGGAGAAAGCTTTACTTGAGCGAGTTGACCGCATGTGCAAAGTGTCACGGACCCGAGGGACGGGGAGATGGGAACTCGCAAGACTACGACGATTGGACCAAGGACTGGACGTTGCTGGCCGGCATCGATCCGAAAGATGCACGCGCGTGGAAAGCGATGAAGCCTTGGGGGGCGCTCAAGCCGGTGATCGATCGGCCGAGAAATTTTGCTTGGGGTGGATTTCGAGGCGGTAGCGCGCCGACCGATCTGTTTCGGCGGTTGGTGTTGGGAATCGAGGGGAGTCCGATGCCTCCGATTGCGCGGGCCGAGGGGAACAACCCAGGTTTGACCGATGAGGAGATTTGGGATTTGGTGCACTACGTGATGTCGTTGGGAGAAGCAAAGCCATGAGCCCCGACACCGGTTGGGAAACGGCAAATCGTTGGTGGAGCCGACCGAGCTTTTGGGCTTGGGCTGCGGCCATCACGGTGTTTCCATTGATTTGGGTCGGTGGATTGGTCACGACCCACGACGCCGGGATGGCGGTGCCAGATTGGCCGGGAACCTACGGTTACAACTTGTTTCTGTACCCGATTTCGACATGGCTGTATGGCCCGTTTGATCTGTTGATCGAACACGGTCACCGCCTGCTCGGGTCGCTGGTTGGGTTGCTGGCGATCGGTCTGTGCATTACGGCTTGGAAGCACGAACCGCGGAACTGGTACAAGTGGGGGGCGATCGGATTGCTGCTGGCAGTCATTGGGCAAGGGTTGCTGGGTGGCTTTCGGGTGGTTCTAGATGCGCGCACCATTGCCATGCTGCACGGGTGTGGCGGACCGTTGGTCTTTGCGTTGGCGGCGTTTCTAGCGTTGGCGGCTTCGCGGGATTGGCGGCGGGCGCAGCCGGTCTTTGCCTCGCGCGGGATGGGACGCGTGTCGCTTCTGCTTTTCCTGGGCACGGTGGTGCAATTGGTGCTCGGAGCGCAGTTGAGGCACGCATTGCCCGACACACGCCCTGCGGCATTTATGTCCATGGTGCATTTGCATCTGACGGTGGCCGTGCTGTTGACTTTCCTAATCCTGGCAATCGCCTGGATGGTTCGCCGACCGCAGTACCGGGTGGCACCCGAAATTCGAACTCCAGCCAACGTTTTGTTGGTGTTATTGCTGGTCCAGTTGTGTTTGGGAGTGGCCACTTGGGGCGTCAACTACGCGTTTCCGTGGACGGACTTGACCCCCGGATTGGCGCGCTATGCGATCGCTGCCAAGGGATATTGGGAGTCGTTGATCATCACAGGGCATCAGGCGACCGGTTCGTTGATGATTGCGGGATCGGTCTGGCTGGCGTGTCGAGTGTGGCGTCGGCATGAGCTAAGCTTGCGATCATCCAGCAATTCACTACCATTTTTCCTGCGTCGGCGGTCTCAGAGCTAGTCGTTCCAGCGTTTTCCGATCCCAAGGCCTTTTTGCGACCTCACCCCATGAATCCTGCAACTGTCGACGTTCCAGCACCGACCCCCGCGCATGCGGCTGAAACCGCATCGTGGCGCATCGGGGCGTCGTGTTGGAAGGATTATTTCGCGCTGGCGAAGCCTCGCATCACGTTGATGATCTTGCTGACGGTCGGCGTGGCCATGGTCTTTGCGGCCCAACTTCTATCGTTGAGCGTGCCTCCGGTCGTGTGGTTGAGCGCATTGATTGGGACGAGCTTGGTGGCTGCGAGCGCGAGCGTCTTGAACCAGTGGTACGAACGGGACCGCGATTCGCTGATGCCCCGAACCCAAAAGCGCCCGCTGCCCGATGGTCGGCTAACGACATTGGAAGCATCGCTGTTCGGTTGGGTGTTGGTCGTTGCCGGTCTCGGGATCTTGTGGTTCGGAACCACGGCTGCGGCGACGGGGGTGAGTTTTGTAACGTGGTTGATCTACTGCTGGATCTACACGCCGATGAAGGTGCGTTCGTACTGGAACACCGCTGTGGGGACGTTGCCAGGAGCGTTGCCCGTCATGATCGGTTGGACGGCGGTGGGAGGTGAACTGTGGTCGTGGGCCGGTTGGGCGCTGACGGGCATCGTGATCCTGTGGCAGTTTCCTCACTTCATGTCGATCGCCTGGCTGTATCGCCACCAGTACACGCAAGCTGGGTTTCGCATGCTGACGCGAGAGGATCCGAGCGGCATGGTCGCAGCGTGGCATGCGTTGCTTCCTGCCCTCGCATTGATTCCCCTCTCGATGGCGGTCTTGTATCCGGTGGGGATCCCAAGCTGGATTGTTGCGATACTGGGAGGATTGGCTGCTTGGACCCAAGTCTCCGCTTCGTACCGGTTCTTGAAGTCGCGCGATGATGCGACCGCTCGCAAATTGCTGCGTGCCTCTTTGGTGTATTTGCCAGCCATCATGTTGCTGGTCGTGCTTCGCTGGGTATGTCTGTGACCAACGCCCCAGCTTCGACCGACGAGATTGCCGTCCACGTCGATGCGGTCTCGCATCGCTATCGAGGTCTCACTGCTTTGGATGGGCTGAGCCTCAAGATCGACGGGGGACAGATCTTTGGATTGCTCGGCCCAAATGGCAGTGGCAAATCGACATTGTTTCGGTTGATCGCGACGCTGGTGCCGATCCAGCAAGGCTGCATTGAAGTCTTTGGCGTGGATGTGCGCAGCGATCCGCATCGCGTTCGCGAGTCGATCGGCGTGGTGTTTCAATCTCCCAGTTTGGATCGAAAACTCACGGTTCGCGAGAACCTCGAATGCCAAGCGGCTCTCTATGGAATCTCAGGCACGTTGCGAGCAGAGCGCGTGGCGGAACTTTCGGCACGGTTGGGCGTCGCGGATCGGATGAACGATCGCTGCGAGAAGTTGTCCGGAGGCCTGAAACGCCGCGTGGAACTTGCCAAGGGGCTGATCCATCGACCGAAGCTTTTGATATTGGACGAACCGAGCACCGGGTTGGACCCGACCGCTCGGTTGGATTTGTGGAATGCGTTGGTCGATTTGCGAGATCGTTGGAACACGACGGTGTTGTTGACAACGCACTTGCTGGAAGAAGCCGACAAGTGCGACGCGCTGGCGATCCTGGACCGAGGGAAGTTGGTGGCGTGCGATACCCCTGACCGACTTCGCCGGGAAACGGGCGAAACGGTGTTGAGCATTGTGGCGGCCGACCCTGAGGGGATTGCCGCGACGCTGCGGGAGCGATTCGATTGGCAGCCTCTGATTGTGGATCAGACCGTGCGGGTGTTGCTGCCCGACAGCCAATTTCCGATCGCTCAGGTGCTGGAAGCGGTTCAAGCCAACGCGATCAACATCACGTTGGGCCGCCCCTGTTTGGAAGACGTATTCATCCGCAAGACGGGCAACTCCTTTCAGAATCGTTGAGGTCCGTTTTGTCGCGCAGCCGTTTTCAAGACGTCCAGGAGTTGCTCGGCACTGCTTGGCCGCTCATGCTATCGACGGGGATGTTCTCGATCACGTTGTTCGTCGATCGATTGTTCCTGTATCTGTATTCCGATAGCGCCGCAGCGGCAGCGATGTCGGCCGGTACGCTGTTCTGGTCGGTCACCTGCTTGCCAGCTGGCATCTGTGGGTACACCAGCACGTTCGTCGCGCAGTACCTCGGGATCAAGCGACTGGACCGGGCGCTGCATGTGGTCTGGCAAGGCATATTGCTTGCGGCATCGATCGTTCCGCTGCTGTGCGTGCTCGGCTGGATGTCCTATCGCATTTTTCGCTGGAGCGGACATTCGCACGAGTTGGCTCAGTTTGAGTACGAGTTTTTTTTCTGGCTCGTTCCTGGAGCGTGCGCCACGATCATCAGTTCCGCACTGGTGGGGCTCTTTGCGGGAAGTGGTAGGCCGATCGTATTGCTGTATTGCGACGTAGCCGCGACTGCATGCAATGTGTTGCTCGATTACGCGTTGATCTTTGGGAACCTCGGATGTCCGCGTTGGGGCGTGGCGGGGGCGGCCATCGCGTCGAGCATATCGCTCACTGCCAAGTTGCTTCTGTTGCTATTCTTTGCGTGGCGGTATCTGCAACGCGATGTCTTTGGTCCGTGGAATGTCGGGGGAGTCGCGCGCGAATCCGATTCTCTCAGCAATCGGGCACCCGGTGAACCTGCGGTGCCTTTGCTGCAGCGGATCGGCCCGCTGATGCGATTCGACGCTCCGTTGATGAAACGACTGTTTCAGTATGGATGGCCGGCTGGGGTGTCGGTGGTGGCCGAAGCGTGGAGCTTTACGATCATCATGATGATCGTTGGAAAGCTGGGAGAGAGGCCTGCTGCCGCCACGACTCTGGCGCTAGGCGTGAATGTGTTGGCTTTCATTCCCCTGATCGGATTGGGGATCGCAGTCGGTGTGTTGGTGGGGAAGTATCTAGTCCAAAATCAGATCGCGACGGCCAAGCGCGTCGTCGAAAGCGCGTTGATCATCGGCGTGCTCTACAGCGCGTTCTTCGTCGTGTTCTATGGAGGTTTTCCCGATTTGGTGATGAACGTGTATGCAATTGGCAACGATCCAGAGCGGTTTGAAGCGATGCGGCCAGAGCTGCGTCCACTGTTGGGATTCATCGCTGCATATTGCGTATTTGATGCGCTGCAGGTGATTTTCGCAGGCGCTCTCAAGGGAGCAGGAGACACCTTGATGGTCCTCGGAGGGCATTTGGTCGCCGGGTTCGGGACTGTCGGAGCAGCCGTGCTCGGGCACTGGCTCTTTGGCTGGGATGGTCTGTACTACTGGTGGAGCGTGATCACGGTATGGGTGATCCTGTTGGCCGCGATCTTCACGACCCGCTACTTCCAAGGAGGTTGGCTCAAGAAACGAGTTATCGAACCGGACTTGATCCATACGGAGGATGTAGACTCGGCAGAGGCATCCGCGTAGTTTTAGCCGATGGACGTGGTGCGGTGGGAGCGGCATCGACGGCTAGATCATCCCAGGGTGCGACGTCGCTCCACGACAATCCGTGTGCAGGGGAAAGTCCCATTCTCAGGGCGACGCGTTCGGTGATGCGAGAAGCGAAGTTCTCGATGGTGTGAAAGGCAACAAAGCGGCGGGATGAGGCGTGTGGCCGATAGTTTTCGCTAGTATCGAATGCGTTGGCGATCGCGTCGGCGAAGGTGGGAGTATGGGTGATGTCGCATGCGTTCCCCAATTGAAACCGATCGACGACGTCGGCCATCCAGCCGATGCGGTTGGCGAGAACGGGAACTCCGACAGCCGCTGCGCGAATGACGATGCTGGCAGACGTTTGGTGCTGGGGGTAAGGCGTGGTCATGACATCGGCGGCGATGCATGCCGCCCAGAGCTCTTGGGCGGAGAGATGGCGGTCGATGCACTGGACGCGACCCGATTCGACCAAATGCCGATAGCGAGTCTTTAGCAATCCACGCGTTTCCTCGGTGGCTTTGCCGGCGAGCAGCAGTCGGTCGGTGCTTTGGAGTCGGTCCTGAGCGGACTCGAGCGCGGCGAGCAATTCGAAGATACCTTTTCGCTTCTCGATCAATCCGACCAAGCTCATCCAGCGGGCGTTGGGGTCCAAGCCCAGCAACGCGCGGGCTTCTCCCCGCGACATCTCCGGTGGCGTATCGATGGGGTCCGGCAGCAGATTCGCAATGGTAGACAAACGGGAAGGATGGCGGCGCATCACATTCCACGCATGGGGAACAATATGATGCACCCGAGTCCACGGTCCGAAGGAGAGGAGTTGCAGCGCCAGTTGTTCTTTCAGTTTGGAACGCACATCCCGTTGAGGGTAGGCGTATTTGCCCGTAAGCAGAACCAATTCCGACTCGCAATTCTGTTTGCGGAGCCACCGGTTCACGGGATTGGGCATTCCCGCCCAATGTGCGATCGGATTGCCGAATGGAACGAAGACATGTTCTGGGCGAATGGATTGCAAGCCGCGATGCAGCGATTGCATCATCGCCCAGATGGCGACCGGGCCGTTGACGCGAATGCCGCGACTGGTGCCTCGCACGACGTAGGTATCCGGAGCCGATACGTGGATGGAATCGATCACATCGGCCAAGTGCTTGGAAAACTCTTCGGACTGAGCCGCTTGATGACTGGTCAGCAGATGGACTTCACAGCCCATCTCCACAAGTCGAGCCGCGATGTGGCGCACGTACGCCAAATTATGGCCGACGTACTGGGGTTCAAAGATCATCACTCTCATGAGCAAACCGGCTTTCCTGCGCGAGCCATGCACGGCGCTCCGATGCGAATGCGACGGCATGCTTTCGGAGCAGCGATCAAACGATCCTTCGCTGCGAAGCATGTCAAATTTGGGGCTTTGGGCAAAGAGCAATCGCACTAAAAATTGCGATGCCACGATCGTCGTGGTTGCTAGCAATGCTGCTGAGCTAGCAAATCGATCAATGTGCAGACGCTCCGGCATTCGCCGTCGCGCGGAGGCTTTTCTGGAGAGAGAGTTCCTCGAGGAGAAGTTGCATCAGTTCGATACGCGCCCGGTCAGCCGATCGAGTGTATTGCGAAGGGTCTTTTCGTTTTCCTCGCTGGCTCCGACCAGGATTTCGGTGATGACCCCTTCGCGATCGATGATCACTGTCTGCGGGATGGCTTGGACTGCGTATTGTTTCGATACCGAGCCATCGGAGTCCATGGCGACCGTAGGATTGAGTTCCATCTTTTCCAAGAAGCGTCGGATTCGTTCCTCGTCTTCTTCGAGGTTGATGAAGACAACTTCGACGCCGGCATCGACATATTGCCTGGAGATCTCAATCCATTGTGGCATCGACCGAATGCACGGACCGCACCAACTCGCCCAGAAATCGAGGATGAGGATCTTGCCTTCGAAATCGGACAATTGACAAGGGGTGCCATCGAGTCGCTTGATATCAAAATCGGGGGCCGGTTTGCTGACCAACCGCATTTGAGGTGTATCGCTGGGCCGATCGTTCTCGGGTTCCTCTTCGTTCATGTACTTGGGATCGGGGGCATTCTGAAGCTTCCATTTGCTGTAGCGCCCTCGAGATGCATCCAGCCGAATCGTATTGCCCAAGGAAATACTTCGAATGTTTGCCCAATCGAGCGAGCAGTCCCCCAATTGAGGGTGGCTGCCTCGCAAGGCGTTTGGATCGACGGATTGGGGGATCACCGAGACCCTCGCTCCTTCGCTGAGCAGGATTTGAAAAGCGCTCGCGTTCGTATCGGAGGCTATGGCAGGGGATTCTTGGACACCGTCGTTGGTCGCTGGGGCCGATTCGCCAGCGGCCGTATCCTCTTTGGTCGGTGTGTCGAGCCAGATCAGTTCGGCGACATTTTTCATGGAGATCCGTCGTTCTTCGCCACGGACTTCGATTGTGAGATCATCGCGCGTGAAGGACAAGATGGTCCCTCGAACGAGATCGCCATCGCGCGATACCACCAGGTGCTTCGGGGGATTTTTGCGTTGGACGCGCGGCAAGGTCAACAGACGGTTTCGTGTGGACCGATCGAGCGCATCGGCTCCCTTGTAGTCCACCAATCGAACACCGCGCATGCGGCTGGTATCGATTTGCTGGGCCGCGAACAACGGGGTTTTGAACTGCACGAACGCGTCATCCCCGCCGAGCAGCTGTCCAGGGAAACAGTCTCCCGACTTGAGGAAGATGTTGGGGTCTTGATCCTTGAGAGCGCGAGCGACTTCGACTTCGGCTGTGCTCTGATCGTTGCGAACGACAACCATTCCTGCGGGGCGTCTTGCTCTTTCTTTCTCCTCGGCCTGAGCCACCGCAGGCGTGGAATCGACCGATTCGATAAGTCCATTCATCGTGGGGGTGAGG
>JBKCUI010000415.1:0-20301 GCA_046318495.1 Pirellula sp.
ATCTTTTTGACGCCGGTGTTTTACTACATCATCGCCAGTCGATTCGGGACCGGTGCCTCGCAGCACCACCCTGCGTCCCCTGGCGATGGTTCCGATGACCATGGAACGCACGCTCCATCTCACGGAGCTTAATGAACCCCTCTCCCTGTCGAATACTCATGCCATCCAACCACCACGTTTGCGCACGTTCCTCGCTTTGGGCTCCCAAAGTTCTCGCCAGCCTGATTGCGACGATTGCAATCGGGATGTTGCCAACCTCTACGTGCCAGGCGCAAGCACTCGAACTACAGGCCGTCTTGGAACGCCAAACGTTTTTGGACAATCGCGACTTCGCTTGGTACGTGGACAACATCCCATTCTTCGAGTGCCCCGACCCCGAACTGGAAGCGACGTACTACTACCGCTGGGAGCTGATCACCAAGCACCTGACCTATGGTTCGCCCGATACCGGATATGTGTTTACCGAATTTATCGATCGGCCGTTTTGGTCGGGAGCCTACGGTGCAATCAGTTGCCCAGCCGGACATCAACTCTACGAAGCACGCTGGCTCCGCAGTCCCACGATCGCCAACGACTACTCCAAGTACTGGCTAAGTACTCCAGGCGCACAGCCACGCAACTATTCGACGTGGCTGGCCGATTCGGTCCTCGCCGTCGACGCCGTTCATCCCAACCCAAAGCACTGCAGCGAACTACTCGATGGATTGATCGATAATTTCGAAGGCTGGAAGAAGCGACACTACGATGCAGACGTCGGGCTGTTCTGGCAAACCGGACACGATGATGGAATGGAGTTCAACATCGCCAGTCGCCAAACGCAAGACATTCTGCGGGGAGCCCCGAGTTACCGCCCTTCGTTCAATGCCTACATGTGGGCCGATGCCCGAGCGATCTCCGAACTCGCTCGCCGCGCTGGCAAAACTCAAGTAGCCGATCAATACCGCGAATTCGCCGAACAACTGCGCAGCACCATGCTCACCAAGCTTTGGGATCCCAAACGCCAGTTCTTCTTGGCAATGTTTCGCAATACTGAGAATCGGGACGGCTACGAGATCCCTGCCCGGACCCTCATCTACGAAGCAGGTCGATTCGCCGGGGATCCCCACGGCCGCGAGCTGATCGGTTACGTGCCGTGGCAATTCAACATGCTGCCCGACCCCGATCCCTTCGACGATCCCTTCGACGCTGCCTGGATTCCATTGATGCGGCGCGATGGATTCTATGCGGACTATGGTCCAACCACCGTCGAGCGCAATGACCCGATGTTCTTGCTTCAAAAGAGCTGCTGCTGGTGGAGCGGCCAATCCTGGCCGTATGCAACGACGCAAACCCTGAAGGCCTTGGCTAATCGATTGCAGTTGGGCCCCTCCAAGCATGTCACCCCCGAAAACTACGTCGACTTGCTGGGCATCTACAGCCGATCGCATCGCAAGCAAGGACGCCCCTACTTAGCCGAGGCACTCCACCCCGACACAGGCTCCTTCGAAGGCCACGACGGCTACAACCACAGCGAGCATTACTTCCATTCCGGCTTTTGCGATCTAGTCATCACCGGGCTCGTCGGCATACGACCTTCCTCGTCCGACACGATCGAGGTACACCCGCTCGCTCCAGCCTCTTGGGACTACTTTGCTCTCGACGGAGTGCGACTGCAGGGCCATGACGTCACGATCCTCTGGGACCGCGATGGGGATCGTTATCAGTATGGTGCCGGTTGCACGATCCTGGTCGACGGCGCCGTTGCCATGCGACAGAAATCCTTGCAGCCGATGTTTCTCAAGCTCCCGGGCCCCCCAATCGATCGCACCGCTTCAAAAAGTGCTGCGACCGAAGGCCGATCTTGGGTGAACTTCGCCGTCAACAACGATGGCAATCCCTTCCCCAGCCTGCGCGCCTCCAGCACGCAACCTGGCACTTCGATCTCCAAGCTCCAAGATGGCAACTATTGGTACGTTCAACACCCACCCAATCGATGGGAAAGCGCAGCGGCTAGTTCCGAAACGTCGACAACTGCGAACGACCAGTCGATCGACTTGGAATTGGACTTTGGCATTCCCCGCGACATTTCCGAAGTCCGCTTGCTAGCCCTCGACGATGAAGAGGATCGCGATGGATCGATAGCAGCTCCTCAGTCGATCACCATCGCCCGTTGGGACGGGGACAAGTGGTTGGAGCTGACACGCTGGAGCGAAGACCAAATCGTTGGGCATCGCCCCACCATCTTGAAGGGTTTGAATGGGTCTACTACCAAGCTTCGATTCACTCTTCAACCGCGAGCCAAGCGGCGCGTCGGACTGACCGAAATCGAATGCTGGGGATGGGCACAGCGCCCCGTTGTCCCCGCGCCGCCGCCGGTCGGCAATTTGGCGTATCGCGCACCCGGAGCGTCGCTTCCTGTAGCGACGGCGTCTCATAGCGATCGATTTGGAGGTGTCCCTGGCAACGCCATCGATGGCAAAACCATTTTCACTCCGACACCCCTCAACCGCTGGACGAGCTACGAATCCAAATCCGACGAGGACTGGCTTGAAATCCAGTTGCGTCAGAAAGAAACCGTCCGCCGTGTTGAACTTGCTATTTACGATGATCGCGGAGGCGTTCAACCTCCTGCCTCCTATCGTATCGAATGGTGGGACGGCAACGATTGGAAAGCCGCCGTCGAGGAAGTCCATACGCCGGAGCTTCCGGTAGGTAGCGCATGGAATGTCGCGCGATTCCAGCCTTTCCAAAGCGATCGATTGAGAATTGTGTTTCGACACAAGCTCCCCGCGAAAAGCGGTGTCAGCGAAGTCAGTGTCTGGAGCGATTGATGCGTTGAAGCGAAGGGCAGCATTACCGATGCGCGACGGCCTATCGGTGGGTGCTCGATCGTTGTCAGAATCGAAGTCAGAATCGTTGTCTTCGAGAGGCTCGCGTCTGCTCGCTACCCGCAGACTGCCTGCGTTGCCACTTACGGTCGACCTTACGGGCGGATATTGCCACTGGGAACGATCCAGGATGGATTATCTCGAGATGCACTTTCAGACTGCTGCTGCGCGTTGGGATCGGCCATTAAGGGAGGAGACGCTTGCAGCGATTCGGGCAGCACGAATTCGGCTACGGCCCGAGCACCGGTTCCTACTTGTGCAAAGACGGTTACCTCGCGGACCTTGCGACTGCCAACGGGAAATTTCACGCTGCCGTTGCGCGCGACAAAGGCTTCCAACGGGATCGAGACCGTTCCGCCAGGGGCGATGCCTTTGGGCTCGGAAGCATAGAACTGGTTGTTCATTCCTTTGGAGACTTTGTTCAATCCAACCGTCAGATTCTTCCAAGGTTCTGCCGTAGGATTCAGCACGGTCACCGACGGAATCAGTCGCTTGGACGCCCCATCCCCTTTGCCTGGAACCCACATCGCATCCAGCCGCACCCGCGCGTCCAAAGGTGATTCCGGGATCTTCTTCATCCACCAGGCCAAGCCCATTCCGTACCCCAGCGGGATCAGAATACTCAGCAAAATCAGAACTGTTAGCGATTTTCGAGTCAGCGTAATGCCGGATACCATGTCGATCCTGCCTGAGGTGCGTCAAACCGAGTACTCTACTATTGGCAATTTGCCGAATTTGTCAAACGCGGTCTGCCAGCTTCGCCATGTCCGACTCCAGTTACCGAAATCTGCAGCAATCGCTAACGGATCTTTCCGGCTTGATGCACCATGCGCCGATCGCAACCGCGCGCACCGAGCCCAATGCATCGCTCGACGTCCGCGACACGGATGGGCGTCCATGGAGCGTGCTGCAATCCTTGCATGCCATCTCGGCCAGTTCCAACCAAGACTGGCGTCCGCACGCATCGCTCGAAGCGGGCTGGAACGAAGCGATCCATCGCGCACAAGCCATGGTCGAATCGCCTGCATGTCCTGTGGTCGCTGTGTTGGGGATGCTCAACGCGGGCAAAAGCTCCCTCGTGGCGACCTTTCTGAGCGAGTCCCGATCTTCCGCGCCGGACGTGCTGTCCGCGACCTCGCGCCGGGTCTTGATCGGTTCCGCCAACGCCGAAGGAACGCATCGATTCGTTCTTTGGCTGCCCGAATCCTGGAAGCGAGATCCCGTGATCTGGGGATTTCTGTCGCAACAAATCCGCAGCCTCTTTGGTTGCGACGGAGAGTTGCTATCGGACGCCCCTGAAATCGCAACCCAACAATACAACGCGATCGCTCCGCAATCGATCCAAGATCTGCATGGCCAAACGGCAGTCCGATCTCCGATTGAGATTCCGCTTATTGCTACCGATTCCCAGTTGGACCGATTGGGCATTGCCTTGATGGACTGCCCAGACGTGCAAACGGGATTGATGAATCGAGGATTGGAAATCCCGCGTCAGAACGCTCGATTCGATGAAGCCTCTGCATCGGTCGCGCAGTCTCGCTTCGATGTCCTTGAGCGAGCCTCTGCCTTATGCTCCGCATTCCTCATCGTGCTACCCGCGAACGCCATGCACGATCAGACTGTATCCAAGCTTTTGCATATGCTGGAGACGCGCATGCCGCATGTGCAACGGCTCCTTGCCGTGAACCGTGTGCCGCGCAAATACAGTACTTCCGAGATCCGCCGCGAGATCGAGCAACTCTATCACTTTGCCAAACTGCGTCGCATCTACATGGCGTACAACTTCGATGGTCCCAACCATCGCGAGCGATTGCCCGATCCCCCGGCCGATTTCCCGACTGCCACGCAACCTCCCTTGCCCGTGTTTTTTCGCATCGATCGCGAAACGGAGATCCAACCGCCTGCCCCGATCCCCGATGAAGATTGGCTGCTGCGTCTCGGAGAACAACTCGAAGGGAATGCCTTGCTCGCCGATGCCATCCGTTCCGCTACCACCACCCTTTCGGTCCAGACTTCCAAGTCCCTTGAAATCGCCAAGGAATGGATCCATTGGCAAAACCAACGCTGCCGTGATATCCATCAAGTCATCGCCGACGCATGCCTCGATTTCTCGATCGATCCCAACAGCCCTCCGGCTCACCCGAAACTTCGACTCCAAGCCTCCCGTGCCATCGTGCAACAACTCGCGGCCTCGCTGGAATCCACCGCACCGTGGTGGGCCAAACCAGGACGCTGGGTCCAACGCATCGCCACTGCCGGAAAAGAATCGGTCAGCAACGCGACATCGTGGCTCAAAATGCCCAATTGGATGCTCGAAAGCGGCAACGCTGTAGGCCAATGGTTGCGAGGACGTTTGCATCGAGGCGAAACCGGCCGCGTGATTACTGCAGATAGTTTGTGCGATCATCTGGCATCCCGCGATCATCAAGGCATCCTCGGACTCGACGATTCTCCCGAGCGCAGAGAAGCGGTTCGAGCCGCTTGCCAACGCGCCATCGACCGCTTTCAATCCGAGAGCGACACCGAACTCGATCAGGAACAAATCGATGCACTGACGCGCAAGCTTTGGGCCGACATGCCCATGACCAAACGGGTGATGAGCGGTCTGGCTCCAGCCGGCATCCTCTTCGCGCCGCTGCTCGCGGTCATCATGGTGCCACTCGATTTCGGTGGATCCGCTGTCTTGGTCTTTGCATCGCTCAAAGAACTCCTGTTCGCAGGGGCAGCCGGCGTCGGATTGGTGCTGGCCAGTTCCGATAGCATGCCTCATCTCGCGGAGTCGGAGTCTGCTTGGCAACAATGGGTCGATTTGGTCGCGATCGTTACCGATGAACTCGGATTGCATCGCCCGGAGACCGATCAAGCGATCACCGTGCAACTGGGGAGCATGGCCAGAACGCTCAGCAGCAGTTCTATCGCCGCCAAACGCTGCATCGATCGCGATGTTCCAGGCAAAGAGCTTCAGTTCCGGGCTTGGAATCACGACACCGAACATTCGATTCGACAATGCCTCATTTCCATGGAGGGCGCACTTCGCTCATGAATGATTCCACCCATCTGGCAAATGAAATCGAGACTGCCGCCATCCGTTTGCTCGGCCAACAGCCCGCCAGCTTGACCATCCAACAATGGTGCGAAGAATACCGCCACAGCATCGCCGACATCGTCAACGGTCGCGGGATATCCCTGCCGAGCATTGCCATCATCGGTGCCAAAGGACAAGGCAAAACGTGGATCGCTCGGCAACTGGTACTGGACCCGGCAGTCGCGGAAAACCTGCCCAGCGGTGTGCTCTCTAGCGAAGCCACCACGCGCTTGCAGTGGATCGGCTCGATCCCGCCCGAAGGCATGGATCCAACCCGCGAACGCTTTGTGCCATGCCCGGCGCATCGCATGCTGGACCTGGGCAAACCGTATCTGGTGCTCGACACCCCTGGCTATACCGACGACGATCGCAATGCGGCGGCCATAGCCAAGGACGCGATGGGCATTTCCCCGATCAAATTGCTGGTCGCGCGGCGAGATCAACTCCGCAGCGCCATCCACGCACAACTCGCGGCCCTGACCGAAGGCTCCATCTGCGTTCCGATTATCACTTGCGTCCCTCTGGCCGAACTTCCTGCGACGACAGCCGCCGACACCGCAAACAAAGATTCCTTGGCAACATCGCTGAGCGCGGATTTGGATTGGTATCAAGCCGCGTTGGTCGCCAGTGCGCCCGCCACGCGCTTCATCGATCCGATCTTGGTCGCGGACTTTGAAGCCGATGGCGATGAAACCCGCGTCGGGCAACGCCTTCGCCAAGATCTCCAACAACGCATCGCGAGCGAGACGCTCGAATCGATGTCCGCGACCAAGGCCAGCCGCCTAGCCGCCGCCTCCGATCGCTTGCGTCATCGCGTCAAGCAACTGATCGACACTCAAGTCCCCCAACTGTCGCAAGCCGTTCGACGCTTGGTTGACGCCGCTGACGCATTGCCCACCCAAGCGATTGAAACCGTGCTCGGTTCCAAGACCGTTCTCAAGAGCGCTGTCCGGGATCGAATCCGCGCAGAGATCATCTCGGGCACCAGCCTCATCTGGTTTCCTTACCGCACCCTGCTCGGCATCCTGGGCTTCACGCATGGTGCTTGGGATCGGCTGCTGCTATCGATGACCGGCAGCATCCCTTCCATATTCGGAACCTTTGTGGCCTGGGCTCGCAACCTCACCTCGGCCCGAGAAGCCAACCGTGGCCTCTCCGAAGGCATTCGCGAACAGCTCAATGCGCAGATCCAAGACCGCCTGCAACCGGCTCAGCAGCAGTTCTACCGCTCCATCGACCGATTGCGTGGCTCGACCAAGGAATCCCGCAACACGCAAAACGAACTGCGAGTGCGCATCTCCGGCGTCGATGAATTGCAAACCCAAGCCCGCGAGGTCTTTGACTACACGCTCGAGCGCCACCGCATCCCGCGTTGGTTGCTGCAGTCGCTCGGGGCGGTTGCCACGGCGCTCTTCTGGGCTCTCATGGCGGGCCCGATCCTGGCCGTTTATCGCCAGTACTTTGCAGCCACCTATCAAGCCTGGAGCGAACAGACACCCAATCTCAATAGCTTCCCCAGCCCGCATCCGAGCCTGCTATTCACCGCGTTGATGATCTCCGTCTTTCCGATTCTGATCCTGGCCATGCTCGTGATGGGATGGTTTCAACGCAGCTCGCGACTCAACGCTTTGGCCGAATCGATTTACGCGGAAGAACTCAAGAAAGTGGACGAACTCAAGCGCGCCGGAGTCATCGATCTGTTCTACGACGACCCGCTCCTGGAGAGCGCCGAGTTTTTAGTTCACCTGGATCGATGATCGCGTGCAATGCCGCTCAAGGGCATTCCAGATCATGCCAAGATCGATCGCACGACATTGCCGTGAACATCCGTCAATCGGTAATCGCGGCCTTGCAATCGGAACGTCAATCGCAAGTGATCAAACCCGAGCAGGTGCAAGATCGTGGCATTGAGATCATGCACATGCACGGGATCTTGTACGGCATTGAAACCCAGTTCATCCGATTGCCCGTGCACATGCCCCTTCTTGAGCCCCCCTCCGGCCATCCATACGCTGAACGCGCGATTGTGATGGTCGCGGCCATCATTGCCCCCTTGGACCATCGGGGTTCGACCGAACTCGCCGCCCCAGATCACCAACGTGTCTTCCAGCATTCCCAATCGCTTCAGATCCTTGACCAATGCCGCGCTCGGACGATCGGTCGCCATCGCGTTGTTCTTGACATCCGCGGTGAGATTGCCGTGCTGATCCCACGCTTCATGAAACAGTTGCACAAATCGAACGCCGCGTTGCAGCAAACGCCGCGCTAGCAAGCAGTTCCTGGCAAAGCTGGCTTCTTTGGGATCCTTGACGCCGTAGAGTTCAAGCGTCTCCTTGGGTTCGCTTCCCAAGTCCATCAATTCCGGGGCGCTGGTCTGCAAGCGATAGGCCAATTCGTAGTTCTGAATCCGAGCGGCGATCTCCGGGTCACCCAATTGTTTCGAAGTCAATTCGTTGAGGGCAGTGATCGTATCGATGGTTTCTTTCTGGGCCGTCGTGTCGACACCTTTGGGATTGGACAGATACAACACCGGATCGCCCGCGCTGCGAAAGGGGATACCTGCATAAGCCGTTGGCAAGAATCCGCAGCCGTAATTGCTCGCCCCGCCGCTGGTCCCTTTCGCACTCGTCAGCACCACAAATCCAGGCAGATCGCGAGACTCGGTCCCCAGTCCATAAAGGGTCCAACTTCCCAGGCTCGGGCGACCGAACTGCTCGGACCCGGTGTTCATCAAGATTTGCGCGGGAGCATGGTTGACCGCATCGCTTTGCATCGAGCGAATCAAGCAGATGTCATCCGCGACCTCTCCGATGTTCGGGAGCAACTCGCTCAGTTCCATGCCGCATTGGCCTTTGGGAGCGAAGGTGTACTTGGGGCCGAGCAACGCAGAATTGGGATTGATGAACGCCGCGCGATACCCTGCCAAAAGCTCTGCCGGAGGCAACTGACCATTTCGTTTGGCCAGTTCGGGCTTGGGATCGTAGAGTTCCAACTGACTGGGTGCGCCCGCTTGGAAGATGTACACCACCCGCTTGACCTTGGGCGGAAAATGAGGCGCTTTGGGTGCAAGCGGTGAATCTTTACCAGCCGCCTGCTGTTCCTGCGCAAAGCAATCGGCGGCTGCGATGCCCGCCAATCCGATCCCGCACTCCTGCAAGAACCATCGCCGCTTGAGATAGTTCGCTCGCGCCGATTTCCAATCCGAGGCTTCGTTGTTCATCGCTTTGCAGTCCAAACTCGGGGAGTTCTAGGGAGATTTCGAAACAAACGGGGAATGGGTTAGGGGTCGCGGTGTGCCGCTATGCCAAGATCCCTTCAATGACCCGTCCTTCATCGGTCGGACCGATCAATCGATTGAATAGTCCTTGGTAGGGAAATCCAAATCGATACGGGTCGAATCCGAGCAAGTGCAACAGGGTGGCTTGCAAGTCTCTCGGAGTCACCGGGTTCTCCGTTACATAATAACCGATATCGTCGGTTTGTCCGAAGGAAACCCCGCCCCGAACGCCCCCACCCGCCATCACCATCGAATAGGCATAGGGATGGTGGTCCCGTCCATAAAAGCCCTTGGACGGAGTGTCGCGGACGTTGTTTTGGGACATCGGCGTCCGGCCGAACTCGCCCCCCCAAACTACCAACGTCGAGTCGAGCAATCCGCGTTGCTTAAGGTCCGTGATCAATCCCGCTAACGCCCGATCGACTTGTTGGCATTTGATCGGCAGCGTCTCATCGATCGATTCTCCTGGGGACGAACCATGGTGATCCCATCCCCAATCGTAGACTTGGACAAACCGCACCCCCGATTCCACCAACCGCCTCGCGAGCAAGCAGTTGTTCGCAAACGTCGGGTCATCGCCGCGATAAAAGACGCGCGGATCGTCTTCGGATTCCGCTTTCGAAACAAAGCCGGGCTTCGCTCCGTACAAATCGAGCACATGCTGCGGTTCGTTGGACAAATCCATGACTTCTGGCACGGCCATCTGCATGCGATAGGCCAATTCGAATTGCTCGATCCGGGTCAATGTCTCCGGATCCCCTTGGTGCTGGAAGGCTTCTTGGTTCAAGTCCCTCAAGGTCGAGAGCATGTCCCTGCGTATGGTCCGATCGACCCCTGCGGGATTGGACAGATAGAACACCGGATCGCCAGACGTCCGGCATTGAACACCTTGATACACCGAAGGCAGAAAGCCACTACCCCACAAGCTCTTGCCCGCATCAGGTGTTTTGCCTCCCGAGAGCAACACAACGAATCCGGGTAGATTCTCGTTCTCAGAACCGAGTCCGTAAGTGGCCCACGAACCGATGGAAGGGTTGCCCAGGCGGGCTTGCCCGGTGTGGATCAGCAATTGCGCGGGTGAGTGATTGAACTGATCGGTCCGCATCGATCGAACGACGGCAATGTCATCCGCGCATCGCGCCAAATTCGGCAACAGCTCCGAAAGCCATTGTCTGCTTTGACCATGCTGCGCGAATTGGAACATCGGAGCCAGCATCTTGGGTACACCTTTGATGAAAGCGAATCGCTTTCCTTCGAGGTACTCCTTGGGACACAGTTGACCGTCGTACTTTTTCAGATCGGGCTTGTAGTCAAACAACTCCAACTGCGATGGCGAGCCGGCCATGTGCAAATAGATCACATGTTTCGCCTTGGCCGGCAGCGGGGATTGCTTTGGCGCCATGGGCCTGGACGAATCCGTCGTCTCATCGCTGCGGCCGGAGGACGAATGCAAGCCAGCGAGCGCGAGAGCCCCCAGCCCAAGCCCCGATCGGCTCAGGAAATGCCGGCGCGTTTGCTGTTGAAGAAACGCCATGCGCCGCGCGATGGAATCGGAAGGATGGTTCATAGAGGATCGTTGGGGGATTGAGTTTATGGGCGCATCAACAATTCATCGAGATTCAACATCGCGCTGGTGACCATCGACCACGCAGCGACTTCTGTGTCGGGTTCTGAGCCGCTGGCGTGCGTCGGAAACGCCGACAGCAGTTCTTTGGCAGCTTCAGGGTGCACCGAAAAGTGCGCACGCGAGCGTTCCAACAGCGCGAGGAGTTTTTCCTCTTCTGTCGAGCGGCTGGGTCGCCCGAGGGTATTCCAGTATCCCCACTGGATCCGAGCAACATCCGAGCTCGCGGCCCGCAGCCAAAGCCTCGCCATGGCAATGGAGGCTTCGGTGTAAACAGGGTCGTTGAGAGTCACCAACGCTTGCAGCGGTGTATTGGTCGATATGCGGCGAATCTGACAAACTTCGCGCGTGGTGGCATCAAACGTTTCCATCGACGGGTACGGAGTGGTCCGTTTCCAGAACGTGTACAGACCGCGGCGATACCGATCTGGCCCTTGGCTGGTCACCCATCGCGCCCCCGAGTACGTCGAACGCCATAGGCCATCGGGCTGGGGAGGCATGACAGGCGGTCCACCGCGTCGGTCGGATAGCAGCCCCGACACGGCTAAGGCTTGATCGCGAATAACTTCTGCGGAGAGTCGGAACCGAGCACCTCGGCTGAGCCAATGATTGCGAGGATCGCGCTCGGCCCGCAGCGCATCGAATGCGTAGGCTTGCTGATAGGTGCTGCTCAGCACAATCGACCGCAGCAGCGATTTGATCGACCAGTGGTGCGCACGTTGAAAATCGCGAGCCAACACATCCAACAACTCCGGATGGGTTGGCATCGAGCCTTGCGAACCGAAGTCTTCTTCTGTCTCGACCAACCCGCGTCCAAAGAGCTGTGCCCAAACGCGATTGGTCATCACCCGCGACGTCAGCGGATTGTTGGGCTCGAACAGCCACTGAGCGAACTCTTTGCGGGTGGGCGCGTTATGGGACGCTAGCGCGCTTTGAAACAGAGGGGGAAGGGCAGGGGAGACCTCGGGACCTGGATCGAGGAAACTGCCTCGCTGATGCAGTTTGGTCACCCGGCGCTGTGCTTCCGCCAACTCCTTGAGGATCGGCAGCTTGGGAACGGCTTCGCGCACGGCGCGCACTTGGTTCTCCATTTCGCGGACTTGCTGAGCCACCTTCTGGACCTCGGGCACATCCTCGGGGGTCAACGGTCCGGACACTTGACCGATGGCGGAGAGCCGGAGCCGCTGCAAGAGCAAGCGATTGCCATACTGCTGGGACAATCGGACGCGGAGGGTAGTCGGTTCGGCAAGGATCAACGGCTCGCGCAACGACACGATGGCCCAGTGTTCTTCGGACTGCTTGGGCGAGATCGCCCAGCCGGTGGCTTCGTTGCCGTCCAGCGCGGCCGCGACTGGCCAGCCGTTTTGTTCGAAACTCGCCTTCGGAGAGTCCAATTCCAATCGTTGACCAGCGACGGATGGGTCGGTGGATGCGAGTCGTTCCACTTGCAGTTCGCTGAGCACGAAGTTGGGATCGGCAGCATTCAACCCCAATTGCTCGGGAGCCCCTGGATGTGAAGCGGCTCGCAAGGCTTCGAGCTTCAAGGCGCGGTACTCGCCCGGGGGCAATACCCAATCGATCGAATACGTATCCCGCTCGGGTCGATCCGCCAGAGCCCGAATGGTATCGTCTGACTGCAGGATCAATGCGATTCCACTCGTCGACCATGCTGCTTGCGGCTTTGCCACCGTCCATTGGGCTGCGATCGTCGTCGCGGCCATGCGGCGAGCCTCCGCCAACGCGTTGCGGGACGCCTGCAATCGCTCTTCCAGCTCCGCGATTTCTTTTTGCTGTCCGGGGCTGGGAAAAGAGATCCGCGGTTCATCGTCGTAGCGATCGGCGTCTTCGGTCTGATTCCAAATCGCGTACACACGGTAGTAGTCTTCCATGGAGATCGGATCGTATTTGTGCGAATGGCATTTCGCACATCCTGCGGTCAATCCCATCCAAACCTGCAGACTCGTGTCGACGCGATCCTTGACCGCCGCGACGCGATACTCCTCGTCATCGGTCCCCCCTTCGTCGTTGCTGAGTGTCGTGCGATGAAAGGCCGTGGCGATGCGCTGCTCGAGGGTCGCTCCTGGCTCGAGATCCCCCGCCAACTGCAATTGCGAGAAGCGATCGTAAGGCATGTCAGCGTTCAAGGCATCGATCACCCAGTCCCGGTAGGGCCACATGTCGCGTTTGAGATCCTTCTCATACCCCTTGGTATCTGCATATCGCGCTAGATCCAACCACAATCGCGCCCAATGCTCTCCATACGATGGGCTGGCGAGAAGCTCATCCGCCAAATCGCGGACCGCTCGATCACGGTCGGCCTTGCAGTCCTGAACAAATTGTTGCACCCGAGCCGCTGTCGGTGGTAACCCGATCAAATCGAGCGACATCCTGCGAATCAGCGTGCTGGCATCTGCGGGCGGAGCCGGAGTCAAACCGTGGCGTCGCATGCCGTGCAATGCCCAAGCATCGATGGGAGTGCGAACAAACGCAAACGAAGGGGAATCGGGAACCGGACGCTCTGCCAAAGGCGCGAGCGACCAATGCGCACCCCAGGGGGCTCCTTGTTCCAACCAACGGCCGATGAGGGACTTCTGTTCCGGCGTGAGTGTCTTTCGCGCAGACGGAGGTGGCATGACGCGGTCGGGATCGTCGCTTTGAATCCGCTGCCACAGTTCGCTGGACGCGAGCGAGCCCGCCACAATGGCGGCAGGGCGATCCGATGCGCCGCCGGCCTCCTTGGCCGAGGTCTCGTCATCGAGTCGTAAATCTGCTTCGCGATGCGCCGGATCCGGTCCGTGGCAATGGAAGCAGTGCTCCGAAAGGATGGGGCGAATCTGCAGCCCGAAGTCGATCGGGTCTGCCTCGCGGTCCCGCTGCGCATAGGCTGTGTGGACCATGGTTAAGCAGGCCATCGCTACGAGCGGCATCGTCCATGAATTGTTGCGAGAGATACGGAAGGTAGGGAGACACAGCATGGAGGGTTCGATCCACCGAGGGAGGAGAGTCTTTAGGTTGGTTAGCGGTGCGAACAACGGGGTATTCGCAATGCGATCGGTTAATCTTCAACGGCGCGAACGATGTAACGCGAACCGCTTCTCAAGTGACGGTGCATGGCCTTGCGAGCGCGGTCTGGATCCTGGTCGAGCAAAGCGCGAACGATCGCAAGATGCTCCTGAGCTTCTTGCTTGATGAAAACCAAATCCGGGCTGGATTGATCGTACAGCCGATTCCAAGCAGCATCGCGAAAGGCTCGCACCAAGATCATGATCCGTTCCAGTTCATCCGCCAGGAATCGGTTCCGAGTGGCGTGCCGAATCAGGTCGTGCAATTGCGTATCGGTTTGCTTGACGTCGTCCACATGCGATTGGCGTATCGTCCCGCGGATTGCTTGCTGCGCTTCAAAGCGAACCGCTAAGCGCTGGAGTTCCGATTCGGGAATCCGTCCGCAGGCCGAACGGACGGCAAGGCACTCGAGCGAGCAGCGAACTTGGCAGATATCCCGCACTTCGCGAGGCAAGAAACGGCGGACCACGGCGCCGCAATTCGGTTTGACCGACAGCACACCCATTCCGGTTAAGGTCCCGATGGCTTCGCGGACCGGGGTTTGGCTGACCCCGTACTCTTGCGCTAACCGTTCGGAGACCAAACGGTCCCCCGGCTGAAACTTGCCGCTGAAGATGCTGTGCAGAATCCCTTCGACAATCCGACTTCGATTCGGCGTCCGCGCGGGTTGCGTTGACGGACCAGACTCGTTCGAGGCGAGAGTCGACGGCTTTGCTTTGCGGCTGCTGACAGACTTCGTCCTACCGCCTCGCGCGGGTTCGACCGGAGCCGTGCCCGAGCCTCCATCTCGTTTCTTGCGGGGCACAGATGTGCTGGATTTCGTCATGACTTTCACCGATCGCGTGCTGTGGTGTTCCCCACGTGGTGCGTTCCAAAGGTCCCATCATTCAACCACGAAGATTGTATACAATCAAGCGCGTTTTGTATGCAACCCGCGGGATTATCGTTGCTTGCGAGCGGAACTGGACATCAACGTTGCGCAGGATTGGGCGGGGAAACCACGAAATACACCAAATACACAAAAGGGGAACCACCAACACAGCAAATCAGCTACCCAAGTTCGGATGCGAGGACTCCGAGAACCCCCATGCACTCACCCAATGAGCCTTCACAACCACCTCTCTGAACCGGTTCTTTTTCGTGTGGTGCGTGTTTTTCGTGGTTCCTTCCGCGCCACGATCCAATGGCTCTCAAGGATCGCGGGCTTGCTCGCCATACCACAGATCCAGCCCCTCGCGACTGGAGAAACTCGTCGGGCCGTACCGCGCGAGCTGAACCACCCAGCGCAACGATTGCCAGAACGAAACTTTACCGAGCTTTCTTCCAGAAGTGCTAACCCGAGGACGGATCAATTCGAATCGACCTACCCGTTTGAGAGCCTGAACAAAGCCCAAGTCCTCTGCCACAAAACAAGCTTCAGGAAACCCGCCGCTCGCATCGAAGGCGGTGCGTCGACAAAACACAAAGGCGCCGCCGCAAGTGTTGAAGCTGCGAGCTACCGCATCGCCGATCGGTTGCACCCAGTGAGCCCACCAAGGCACCGCGTCATGAAAGCGAAACAATCCGCCTCCTCCCACCGCTCCGTCTTCGAGCGCCGCCAACGCAGCGACTATTGCATCGTGTGTAGCGCGCGTATCCGCATCGACAAAGAAAAGGACTTGTCCCGCCGAGGCCCTGGCCCCGGCATTGCGCGTGGCAGCGATGTGTCGATAGTCGACATCCACGATCCTTACGCCTCGAGATGATGCGACAGACCGAGTCCCATCGGTCGAGGCATCGTTGACCACCAACACCTCGAACGGCCGCTCGATGCCCACAACCGCCTCAGCGATGGCATCGAGCGTTGAACCGAGCAATCGCTCTTCATTGTGGGCCGGCACGACAAAAGAAATCATGTGCTGTACCTTATCGCAGACAGGATGGATGCAACAGCACCCCACCACGTACAGCGTCGCATCGAAGTGCATCGCCGGGAGATGCTGAACTCGAGTCGACGGATTAGGGCTGCATCGGTTTGCATCCGATCGCGCACAACCATCCTCGATCGACCTCTTCCAAGATCCGAATGTCGACGAATCCAGCGCGCATCAGCAATTCGCGATGCTCCTGCAAACTCAGCCGATGGGCCCTCAGGAGCGCGAGCCCCCATCCCACCATGGGTTCTCGAGTTTCCTTGCGGTAGTACTCGGCGATCACCATGAACTGACCGCCCGGTTTCAATACGCGATCGACTTCCTGCATGGCTTGGTCCAAATCGGGCCAGAAGTACTGCGTTTCGACGGCCGTAACCAAATCAAAAGAGCGATCCGGAAAGGGGATCGCTTCGACGGAGGCCAACGCCACATGGATCCGCCCCTGCCGAATCGCCTCGGCGTTCCATCGCTTCGATGCCAACACGCTGCCTTCGGCGTTATCGATTCCATGCACTTGGCCTGCGACGGCTATGGCAGCCAATCTCTCCAGTGTCCGCCCACCGCCGCATCCCACGTCGAGGATGTGAAACGCATCGCCGATCCCGACATGGCTCAATCCCCAGTCGGTCAGTTCCGCGTGAGATCGGTTCATCGATGCCAGATGGAGTTGCCCGAACCACCGCGACGGCTTTCGATACTGGTAGAGCCAGTAGAACCCAAAACCGATCGCCAGCAGAAGCAGTATTACGATCGATTCCACAGCCATTTCCTTTTTGACTTCGGAACGGGCCGAAAGTCCGCGTGGCGAGCAGCTCAAAAATGGCGTCGTAACTTTCGCATTGAGGTCCTAGAAGAACGGATTGTCGCGACTGCGTTGCGGCATCTTGAGCAACGACTCCGCCGTCCGCAAATCGTCTTTGGTCGTGATCTTGATGTTGGTCTCAGGACCTTCAACGCACGTCACTGCGATCCCACATGCTTCGATCACTTGGGCATCATCGGTCGGTGTTCCGCGGACCTTGGCATAGGCATTCTTGAGGTCGTTGGCGAGGAATACTTGCGGCGTCTGAGCTTGCCAAAGCCCTTCGCGCGAGATGGTTTCGACGATGCGTCCCGATTTCGCATCGACGCGCTTTACGGTCGCGCGAATCGGTGAGCCGAGGATGGCGGCCCCGGACGCGGCGGCTTGCTCGATCACTTGATTGAGGGACTGTTTGGTCAAGCAAGGCCGAGCGGCATCGTGGATCCCGATCCAACGGAACTCGGGCCGAACACGTTCCAGTGCATTCCGAACACTCAAGTAGCGTTCCTCGCCGCCGAGAACGACTTCGACTCCCAACATGGTGAGGTTGCCGGAGAACTTCTCCTGGATCATCTCCTTATCCTCCGGGGCGATGGTCATGATGATCTGCCCGATGCGAGGATGATCTGCGAAGAGTTGGGCGCTGTATTGCCAAACGGGCTTTCCATGCACCGTGGCAAACACCTTTTTTTGGTAAGGATCGTTGAAGCGGCTGCTTTTGCCTGCGGCCGCTAGAATCATTGCAACATCTCGTGTCATGGCGAAGCTCCGCGCGGAATGGGGACGAGCCGAAGGATCGATTTCACACTCCACCGCATCCTGGCGGAGGTGATTGAAGCGCAGCCTGGGGGCTAGCGGTCGGCGCGCGTGGAATACAGCACGCTGGGCTGGGGGAATCCCAAACGCTTGTCGACGATGTTGTACAAGGGTTCGCCGGACAAGTAGCGACGCAGGTTTTCGCAAATCAATCGCGTGGAATCGTCGTAACGTGGAATCGACTGTGCGCCTACGTGCGGCGTGATCAACACATTGGGCATATCCCAAAGCGGACTGTCGTGAGGCAATGGCTCCACTGCGGTTACATCCACGCCGGCGCCTGCCAAGTGTCCCGACTGCAGGGCCGCGACCAAATCCGGCTCGTTCACGCACTGACCGCGCGCGACATTGATCAAGATGCTGCCGCGCGGCATGCGCTCGAAGACGCTGCGATTGATGGTGTTGCGGGTCGATGCGTTCAGAGGCAAGCAGAGAATCAGAATCTGCGACCATGCGGCGAGCTCTTCCAACGCCGTATGGGGCAACAGTTGCTCGACTTGAGGAGGCTTGTCTTCCGGAAAGTAATCGGTGGCTCTCAACTGCACGCGAAACGGTGCCAAGACTTCGGCCAACCGTCGGCCGTTGCCACCCAAGCCCACGATTCCAACCCGCTTGCGATGCAAATCATCCGTCGGGCGGCGGATAAATTCGTGTTGCTGTTGTTGACGATAGAAAATGGGAATCCCGCGCAGCAATCCCAACAACAACGCCAGCGTTTGTTCGGCGACTTGATCGGCAAACAAACCCGAAGCGCTGCAAACCACGATCGGAGAGGCGATGACCGAAGGAGCCAAGCAATGATCCAACCCCGCTGCGGACGATTGGATGAACGTCAATCGCCCCTTGGCGACGACCCGATCCCAATCGACAGGAACTTTCGCATGCCCGACGAAGATATCGGCTTCGTGAATCCGATCCGGAATCGTTTCTTGAGTGGCTTCGAGAATGCGGTAGCCCGGGGCAGCTTGCTCGATGGCTTGCAAGTGCTTCGGCTCGGTCGGATAGCAGACCACCAACTGTTTCATCACCCACGGCGCTCCTGGCTGAGAGTCTCAACACAATCTCTGGGCCCCGCTCGATTCGCCCCCCGTCTCGTCGACTGGTAGGACGACGGGCGATCAAGCTGCCCTGAATGGTGCGGAGTTTACGCCAGGTCGCGGTCTTCGAACAGGAGCAGTCCCAACAACGTGGCCAACACAAAGTACAGGGCCGTGTAGACCAACACGCTCGCCAAGATCACCCATGGAATGCCGACATCCGAGTCGATCGCGGCTTCCATCGAGAACAGATTCAAGTTCGGCACGACCGTCGAGATCAACTGCGAGAAGAATTCCACCAGCGGCAGGCCTCCCTCGGCCGAGGCCACGATGGTCGGTGTCAAATGCCCGAGCAAATAGATCGCGAAGCAAACCGTGAAGTTCGCGACCAAGGGCAACCGCGTCCCGAGGGCGACCGAGATTGCCCCGAGCACGACCGCTTGGAAAAAGGCCATCGCGAGCCCTGGAATCGTTTGCATCATTTCAAAGTGACACGATTGCCAAGCGGGCTGTTCGAGCGAAGATTCGCGAGCGTCGTAGATCGGCTTGTAGGCGACCGCCAACAGTTCGAGCGAGCCGAGCACCAAGAACATGAACATCACGATCCAAAAAATACCGAGCATCTTTCCGATGATGAACGACCGGCGATGGATCGGTTTGCTCAACAGCGTCAAGGCCGTACGCCCTTCGATTTCTTCGTGAACGCTGGTGCTGGCGGACCACACGGCTTGGAAGGTTGCCGCGATCAAGATCAAGGTGATCCCGCAGTCCTTGAGCAGCTTGATGTCTTCGCCAAACGTATGAAAAGGCAAGAAGACGAACAGCAAGATCGACAGAGCCACGATCAGCATCAAGATCACCGGCAGCGGTTGTGCAAGTTCGCTCTTTGCTGCAGACAACGCGATGGCGGCTGTCTTGGGCGCGGCGGCTTGCATCAACATGAAGAACAGTCCGAACACGACCAAGAAGATCGTGACCAACACGATGGTGGTCGCCTCGCGCACCGGCGGTACGCTCACCACGCGGACTTCGACCGTCGCGTCTCCGAACTCTTGGTTTTGAACATAAACGTCGGCACCGGCCGCCAAGGGGAGGGGGCACTTCTGGGCTCCCTGAGTGCGGTTCCAGCGGATGGGTACTTCGCGGTCCACTGTGTAGCCCGGCACCCTAAAGTCCGCGATGCTGGGACCATCCCCGATGAGCAAGTTCTTATTGGAAAGGATCTGAACGCTATCCAAGGTGTTCGGGTCGTACTTGATCGGCACCTTTGTGAAAGGAGCATCTTCTTCGCTCACCACGCCGGGAACATCGAACTTCTGAGAGGACACACCCGACGTGAAGAGCTTTGGAACACTCGCAAGTGCGTTGGCGGGCGAATCGACAACCGGAGTGGCAGCCAATCCGACCAACGCGATCAGTCCCAGGGCCGTCAACATGTACAGGCCGACCCCTTCGAACAGCAACGATTTCACTTCCAACATGAATCGGGGGGACGAACAGTACACAAAAGCCCAACTGACCACACCAAACACAATTAGCGAAGCTAATCCAAGAAGAGTCAACTCGTCCGACTTCATCGATCCAGCGGCCGACAAGCTGATGTAAATGAACCACGTGTAGAGTCCGGAAAGAACCAGCGTGGCCACACCGGCTACCGAGATTCCCGCCCCCGAACGACGCAATGCTTCCAACCCTGGAACCTTGGAAAGCACATAGAAAACGGCCAGCAGGAGAGCGAGCACAGCAAATAACTCCTCGACACCGACACAAAAGAACCAAAACGGCTAGACCCACCGAGACATCCAAAAAAAAATCAA
>JBKCUI010000416.1:0-19116 GCA_046318495.1 Pirellula sp.
AGTGCTTGTTATCAATTCCGTGCATACCCCGGCATCCAATCTCGCAGTTCTCGACGCTCTTCAGCGCGACTACAGCCAGATTCGAATTGCGCTTCGTCCGGAGGGCGCTCAGTTTGCGGGAGCAATCAACTATGGATTTGAGATTGCGAGTTGCGATCGCGTTGGGCTGCTTTTATCGGACGATCAAATTGCGCCTGAAACCATCGAGAGGTGTTTGGCTCATGATGCGGATATTGTGGCAACCTCGCGCTGTGGCATGGACGTCGGCTTTGCGGAAAAGCTCTGGGAGAACAAATCAGATCCAGCCCGATTTGCCAAGTTTTCCACTATCGAACAACGCGCAAGCTACATCGGGCACTTCATGCTCTTTAACCGAGCCAAGGTCTTGTCGATCGGCGGTGTCGATCCGAATATCGGTTTAACCGGCGCCGATGATTATGATATGATTTGGACCCTTCTGGAAGCTGGTGCAAGCGTTGAGTTGATACCGGAAGTGATGTACTTTCTTCGAGACCATGGTGGCGTAAGGCTAACCATGCGCGATCAACAATCGCAAATCGAAGACTTGCGCAAAATCTTGACCAAGCACGGAATTGTGGGGGAAGAGGCCGAAAGGATGGTTGAGGCGAAGAAGAAATGGTATGGAACGCCAGGGCATGTCGCTAAAGCCGATCCACTTTGGTATCTCCGTGGGCAAAACGACAATGCAACGTCGGATGATGACCAGCAGCAGTCCCGAGGCCATTCGTGAAGCGCCCGATCGATCGAATGGGAGATTCGTTGACTTTTCTAAAGTCCTCCGGAGTTTCTATCGAACGCGTGGAGGAGGTTCCGGTCCAGAGGGATCGGGCCGATCGGGATCCGCCGTTGCACGTGTGGTCGACGTCCCACGGCGAGCTGAAACTACGATGTTTGGAGAGCTCGGAAGATGTAGAGCGGCACGTACAAATTCGCGCTGCAAATCGCTCCTTGCCGATGCCGGACATCGTCCTTGCCGGATCTTGTTTTCTCGCAGAGCGTTGGATTGACGGTCAGCCGTTGCAACCAACGGACATCAACGGCGACTTGATGTACTTGCTGGGAGACGTCGTAGGAACGTTCGCCAAGCAGCCCTGCGATTTGCAGCCCGAACTCGAGCGTTTGCGTTCGAGCAAGGGGGCGCTGGACAAGCTTCAGACCTTCCTGCTTGAGTTCCAATCTCAAGGCGTTCTCGCACCAGAGATTTGCGAGGCTCTCCATGAACGAGCAGCCGCGAATGCGCCGATGTGCAGCGAGTCCGGTTTCGTGCATCTTGACCTAAAGCCAGAGAATATCGTCAAGACCAAAGACGGAATGGTGGTGATCGACAACGAATCCCTCTCGCTCGGTGCACTGGATTACGAGCTAGCACGCATATGGTTGTTCTGGAGCCTGACGCCCCACGAGCGAAGTCGATTTCTTGAAGGCTATCGCAATCATCGCTGCACTAAGAGTTTTTTGTTGCACGAATTGTTCTGGTCGATCGTCGCTTTGGTCAATTCGCTTTGGTATAGGGTCCGAAATCGGCTTCCCTATCAAGACTTAGAGCAAGCTATTGCGGAAATCGCGCGCGGTGAACTTCTTTTCTCGTGGTTTGAGTCAAAAGCAGTCAAAGCCAGACAGCTCGGCTCAGCGAAGATCCGCGTGGCATTCTTGATGGATTACCTCGCGATTGGCGGTCAAGAGCGCGTTTGCTACGAAATGTTGCGAGCATTCGACAGACGCGTTTTCCAACCTTATCTTTACGCGTTTCGCGGCGGGGCATTGGCGAAAGCGTTTCAAAGCTTGGATGTACCCGTGATGATTGGTTCGGCGTGCGACCCACTTGCATCGAAAGAATGGACTCCGCAAGACAGCCTCGAAAAGATCGACTACGACCGCCGTTTGGTACAGGCGCTTCGCGAGGATCGCATCGAGGCGGCCGTGGTGTTCTCCTGGAAAACGGCACCCAGTGTATTGCGTGAGGCCGGAGTGGGAGTTGCGATTGATAAACTGGATGGCCCTTCTCTTCTGGGCAAGATTCAAGATAAGAGCGGGTTTCATTGGATCGTTCCGGAATCGGAAACCCTACGAGCGGAAATGAAGCTGCGGCAAGCGGAATATGCGTTCTCGGAAACGAAGCTTGCAACGATTTACCCTGGCATCGATTTGGATTCGTTTGATCCCAAAGCATGGAACAAGACGGTTGAACGCCAGCAATTAGGGCTTCGCGAGGACCAATTGGTGATCGGTTTTGTCGGACGATTGATCCCGGGCAAGGACGTCGAATTTCTCGTTCGAGCATTCGCTCGCTTGTTGAAGCGCGTCGAAGCGATAGCGGATCGGTGCGTTTTGTTGATCTGTGGTCCCGATGGTGGAGCGCTCGAGAGCATTCTTGAGGAGGTCCGCAGTTTGGAGCTTCAAAGTCACTTTCGCTATTTGCCACCTCCAGCAAACGTTGCGCAAGTCATGAGTCTGTTCGATATCTTTGCAATGTCGTCCAAAAGCGAGGGGCTTCCTGGCGTCATTCTCGAGGCGATGGCGATGGGTTTGCCGATCGTATCGACTGCGACCGGTTCGATCCCTGAAGTCTTGTGCGAGAATGGCTATGTAAGCGAGCTAGGAAATTGGAAGCCCTTCGTAACTCACTTAGCTTGGTTAGTGCGTTCGTCGGAAAAGCGACAACGCATGGGCGAAGCAAGTCGTCGTATTGCAGCACGTTTTTCGAATCGACATGCGGTTGGGAGGTATGAAGAACTCTTGATCGATGCGTTGCTAGCGACGCGCGCTACCGCAGAGACTGCTTAAGAACGGACGCTACATCTTCCTGGGACAAGCGTCTCCCGCGTTCCATTCGCAGTGCAAAAGCGCAGATGGATTTCGCAAGCTTCGCCAATGGCTCTTCGAAAGTCGCTTCGGTTGCAGTCGATTCCGAAAGTCGAGAGGATGTGATGGGGAATAGGTTTTCGCGCAGTTTCGTTTGGCATTGTTCCGGCGTAAGTCGTTGAATCTCAAAACCCTTTTCATCGCGAATCGAAGGAAACAGGAACATGGTCGCTTGCGCCTGGGAGACTTGATTGCGTTGAACCAGATGCAAGAACTGCCTAGGGCTCAAGGAAAGGTCGGTAGGCGAAAGACCCGGTGTCCGGCTACGAGCACTCTCTAGGGTTTCAGCGAGGGTTTCGCGAGCTCGCCAAGTGCAACAGAGTGGGTCGCACCAAGGTACGTCAGGAGTTTCCGTCGGTGAGTTCGGCGTGAAAAGTGCGAGGCTCGATGCACGGATATTGATGATGCAGGGGATTGAATAGACCTGTGGTCCGTCCGGAGAGGATGCATCGATCCACACGCGATCATTGGCGAGGAAGTCGCAATCGTGTTCCAATAGTAACTGTAGCATCAAGGTCGATTTTCCAGCCCGACGTTCGCCGAGAATGAGAATCGACCGATCTTCAGAGGTGACAGCGGCTGCATGCAAAGGCACCCAACCCGACGCTCGCATTCGTTGGGTAGCGATTTCCCGCAGTACCCGAAGTATTGCGATTCGTGCGCTAGGTTGGTTCTCGTTCGCAACCACGATTATCTTGAGGATCGAATCCTCAGGGGTCGCGAGACACGCGGCGGGAGCCGAGTTAAAAGTCGTTGAGGATTTGGGGGCAACTTGGTAGAAGACCTCCAATTCAGAATCGTAGATGATCTCGGGTGCCAAAGGATTGGCCAAGGTTGCAACTCTGTCCCCGTGCATACTAAAGCAAGGGACGGCCTGCGTGTAGAGTTCTCGTTGAGCAAAGAGTGCTTGGTAGAGGGCAGCATCTCGATTTAGAACAACGATCCCTTCGCACCGAGTGCGTGGATCGCGATCAAGCTCGGAGGCTCGTTCAGGGATCGCCGAAAGACTGGAGACGTTTTCTTGGATCCACTGAAGGTCTGAAAGCGGGCTGATTCCTCCTGCAGAAGCCGCACGCGTCTCGATGCGGAAAGCAAGAGTGTGAAGTTGCACGTCGAGCGATGCGGTTTGGCCGAGGGAGTTGGGAGTCATTCCACACTAACATAACAAGGTATTCGCATCCAAACACAAATCGCAGTGCTACCGAAAAAGGCCCCAGCGTGCCGGTGGGACCATTCCGTCGACGTGTCGAGTTTCGGGCCGTTCAAACGGATTCCACAACCAGCCCCTCCAAGGAGACGGTTCTATTCGATAACCCTGTGGTTTTCAAGCTCGCCAGGAAGTCGAACAGAGGCGTTCCTATCCGAACGCGGGTTCGAAATCCCTCATTTCAATGACTTGCCAAGCAGAGAATTTGGATCACAAGGACGAGTTTGCCCCGAGACTCGTAACCATCCAACAGGACGCACCCGGAATCGATCGTCGAGCCCTTGGCGCTACATCACCTCACCTTCGCAAAGCTATGGTGGCGCACAGGAAGCTGCGTTGTTCGCGATGGGGGATGCCGAGCGTCGATCGCCTGCTATAGACTGGCTGACGGCCGGCTGAATCGCGACTTCATCGAGCGGTACACCATGCTCCTCTCCATCCAACAAGGCAAATACGATGACACGCTGGTTACAATCGTGGATGATGGCGCTGCTTGCAATCGCGATGGCGCATACGCAATCGACGGCGCAGACCACCAAGCTTGGCACCGAACAAGACACTGCGCAGGTGCATGCCATTGGAGTCGGACAAACGCGGCGTACTTCCGATGCCACCGAGTTGCGACATTGGCTCGAGAACATGGTCTGGCATCATCGCTATAGTCGCGATGAGATGTGCCTGGTCACAGGCTTGACCGAAACGCAGCTCGAGGAAGCGCTTCGATCGTTTCGCATCGAACCGGACAATGCGCCGCTCCCCGAGGTCGATCCACCGATCCAGGTGCTCCCGTTTCCAGGCGGTCGCCATCCGCGCATCGGGTTTTTGGATGGTGCTATTGAGCCCCAACGGGAGACCAAGCTCAGCATCTTTGCACCGTGGGATCGCCATTCCTTTGTGGTGCTCGATGCGCCAGAGGCCATCTGGTCCAATCTTGGACTGACCTACTTGGCACACACCCACATCGATACGATTTGGTCCAAACAAAGCATCGCGCTCGAACAGTTGGAATGGCAATCGCTAGCCGATGGAAGCTACCGACTCCATCGCGAACTCCCCAACAAAATTGCCTTCACCGTCACTGCGACCCCTCATCGCGATCACTTGGCCATCCGCATGGATCTGCATAACGGCACTTCGCAAGCGTTGACCGACTTGAGAGTGCAAATGTGCGCCATGCTCCGAGGGCTGCAAGGATTCGATGCACAAACCAATGACAACAAGATCTTTCGCGGCTCCTTGGCAGCCTGCGGCGACGCAAGCGGCCAGCGTTGGGTCATCTTGGGATTCGAACCCAACCACCGCACTTGGGGCAATCCCCCCTGCCCTTGCCTGCACTCCGATCCGATCCTGCCCGATTGCCCGGCCGGCGAAACACGCAGCGTGCATGGAAGGCTCTCGTTCTTCCAAGGCCCAAACATCGATGCCGAACTCGAGCGAATCGATCGGAACTGGAATCCCGAGACTTGGAAAACTGTCCCAGGACACGCTATCGATAAGGCAACCGGTCGACCGATGGCTTGTCGGTTAACCGTTCAGAACGCAGAGGGCGCATTTTTCTTTGCCGAGCCCGCTTCGCAGGAAGGTGAAGTGATTCGCTATGAGAAACAGAATTGGATCAATCCGAACTCGAAGGAGTTCCATTCGAGCATCTCCGCACACCCATTCAAGCTAAGCCTGCCGCCTGGCAAGTACCAGATCACCGCCGAGTGCGGCAAGGAGTACTTTCCTGTGACGCGCGAGCTTGAAGTTGGCGATTCGCCCGTCGACTTGAAGATCGAGCTAGCGCGCTGGATCCATATGGCGGAGCGCGGTTGGTACAGCGGTGACGCGCACGTTCATCGACCGATCCGCCAGATCGCCACCCCCATGCTGGCCGACGATGTCAACGTGGCACTGCCTATGGTCTATTGGACGACTCGGGATGATCTGGCAGCCGCCGTCGGCGATCGCACGCATCGCGATGATGCGCTTCGGCCGGCCGAATTGATTCGCGTGGACGACACGCATGTCATCTGGCCCAAGAACACGGAGTGGGAGATTTTCTCGGTCGATCGGAAACCCCATACGTTGGGGGCTCTCTTTTCCATCAATCATAAGAGCGCCTATCCGGTCGGGATTCCTCCGGTGCGCAACGTTATCGAACAAACCGATCGCGAGGGCGCGATCCTGGATCTGGACAAGCACGACTGGCCGTTTGCGATGGTGTTGCCACCGATGCTCGGAGAGCGATTGACGTTTGAACTGGCCAACAATCACATGTGGAAAACGGAGTTCGCGTTCAACCAATGGAACACCCCAGCGGCGGAATGGATGGATCTGCGCGATGTTGCCACGGGAGGTGAGCGGGAATGGATCGAGTACACGCATCGCACGTATTGGACGCTGCTCAATTGCGGATTGCATCTTCAGCCCACGGCCGGGACCGCGACAGGTGTGCATCCCGTTCCGATTGGGTATGGACGCGTGTATGTCCAGCTTGAGGGTGGATTCGATTACCAGCGTTGGATCGAAGGGTTGCGGTCCGGGCACTCGTTCGTAACCACCGGACCGATGATCTTCGTCAAGCGGATCGGCGACCAAATCGTTTTGGAAGCGAGGGCCGACGGATCGATCGACTCGGCGGAGTGGATCGTCAACGGCCGCATCGAACGGCTATCCACCACAGCCCAACAAACGCAGCCAGACGGTTCGGTACTGGCGACTTGGACGCGCAATGCCCAGTTTGATGAAACGACATGGTTGGCAGCTCGTGTTTGGCAAAAGACGGCGACGGGGCGCGTCCGCTTTGCGCATTCGGCGCCGATCTGGTTGGAGGTCCCGGGCAAGCCGATCCGGATAAGCGAACAGGAACAAGCCTTCTTGATTCGACGCATGGAAGCCGAACTCCATCGCAGCCGGGAAAGGCTCTCTCAAGAGGTTATCAAGGAGTACGAGCAAGCTCTCGAGCATTATCGCCGCCTAGCGCGCTAGTTGGAGGCGCTTCCCCCTGCCGATGACCGTGACCGTCGTGAATTCGCTGGAATGGCATGGGCACTCCGCGATTCTGCTACATTGCAGTCTGCTAGGTTGCAGCTATGCTGACCCAGGAGTGTTGGACCGTTTCCGATGCTTGACGCGCGGCCCCGTTTGCCGTGACCGCGATACCCGTTCTAGGTGCGCTCCACCCCTTTGCCAACGCTCAGATTATCATGGACTTCTCAGCTCCCGAGACTCAGCTCTGGCTCGCCAAGGTTTCCCTTTTGGCCTTGCTCACCGTCATCGCCGTGGTTTTCGCCCTCGCTTGGTGGATGTCGCTGCGTCGCAAGGCCGCCGAAGGCTGGCAACCCTCGCTGATCCAACTGGTCATCGGCTTCATCACCGACTTCTTCGATACCCTCGGCGTGGGCTCCTTTGCCACGACCACTTCCCTCTACAAATTTACCAATCAGTTCCCGAAGCATACTCGACCGGTCTCCGATGAGAACATTCCCGGGACGCTCAACGTCGGGCACACGTTGCCGACGATCTTGCAAGCCTTGATCTACATCAACAGCATCGACATCGATCTGTGGACCCTGTGGCTGCTGATCCTGGCCTCGGTCGTGGGATCGTATCTCGGAGCCACGTTCGTCACGCGACTTCCCAAGCGTCAGATCCAACTGGGGATGGGGATCGCTATGCTGGTGGCGGTGACGTTGATCCTGGCCAAACTGGTCGGCTGGATTCCTGCGGGGGGCGATTCGCTCGGCTTGACCGGCTGGCGATTGCTAGTCGGTTTGGTCGGCAACTTCCTCTTTGGAGCGTTGATGACGATCGGGATCGGCGCGTATGCTCCCGTGATGATCATGGTCAGCCTGTTGGGGATGAATCAGAAAGCAGCGTTTCCATTGATGATGGGATCGTGCGCGTTCTTGATGCCGGTCGCCAGCTACCGCTTTGTCAGCTCGGGCAAATACGATCCCCGGGCCGCGCTGGGACTGACTCTGTTCGGATTGCCGGCGGTCGCGATCGCGGCGTTCATCGTCAAGGAGTTGCCGCTCGTGGCCGTGAACTGGTTGGTGGTGGTCGTGGTGATCATTACTGCTATTTCACTGCTGATGTCTGCCTTGCGAAGCAATTCACCTAGTCTCTCGACCGATGGTCTCACCTTCCGATCGGATGCTGCCGACGATTCCGTCGAACCGCCGACTGGAAATGTGCCATAATCGGGCACAGCACTGCCCGCCGCGAAGCGTTCCTGCTCGCAACCTCCCCGCCGTTGACTCCACCTCTCCGGAGCCGTCATGAACCAAGAGACCGAAGCCTATGACCCGTACGCGCTTCCCAAGAGCGCGATCGTGGAACCCCCGACGACTCTTTGGGAGTCGCTCAAGCAAATCGGGCCCGGGATTATCTTGGCCGGCACCATCGTGGGATCGGGCGAGTTGATTTTGACCACTGCCATCGGAGCCAAGTACGGGTTCGTGTTCCTGTGGCTGATCCTGTTTAGCTGCGTCATCAAGGTCTTCGTTCAGATCGAACTGGGACGCTACGCCATATCCTCCGGCCAGCCGACGCTCGGGGCGCTCAAGCGCATCTCGACGATCGGGAGCATCGGCAGTGCGCTGCTGGTATGGTGGGGGGTGATGACGTTCTTCACCGTGTTCCAGCTTGGAGGCATGATGGGTGGCGTCAGCCAGTCGCTCAAGATGGCCATGCCGGGCGCTACCGACCGCTTGGCTCAGAACGTCGGAAGTGTCTCCAGCGGATTCGGGGAGTACTTGCAAGCCCGCCCGGAACTGATTTGGGCGGTGCTCATTTGCATCATCACCATCGCCATTCTCTATGGAGGTGGCTATCGCCGGATCGAAGGTCTGACGACCGTTTTGGTCGTTGGTTTGACGTTGGTCACCGTCGTCGCCACCGTGTCGTTGTTCTTCACCCTGTATGCACCTGCTTGGGATGCCATCGTCGATGGGTTGAAGCTGAAGATCCCCAGCGAAGGGATCGCCGATGCCTTTGCCGTGTTCGGCATCACCGGCGTGGGGGCGACCGAGCTGTTTTACTATCCCTATTGGTGTTTGGAAAAAGGATACGCGCGGTACACCGGAGTCAACGACGGCACTCCCGAATGGCAGCGGCGGGCGCAAGGCTGGATCCGCATCATGAAGCTCGATGCGTGGATCAGCATGGTGGTCTTTACGCTGTCGACGGTGGCTTTTTATGCGATGGGCGCCGCCGTATTGCATCCGCAAGGATTGGTACCTCAAGGTTCCAAAATGATCGTGACCTTGGCGGAAATGTATAAAGCCCCGTTTGGAGCTTGGACCGAAGTCTTCTTCTTGATCGCGGCCGGGGTGGTGTTGTTCAAGACGTTGTATCTCGCCTGCGCCGCCAACAGCCGCATGACGGTCGACTTCATGGCGCTGTTTGATTGGATCTCGGTCCGCACGGCAGAGCATCGGGCTCGGTTGGTCCGAAGATTGTGCATCGCCTTCCCCGTTTTTGCGCTGACGCTATACATCGTCAAGCAAGATCCGCAGCTCATGGTGCGTATGGGGGGATTGGCTCAAGCGGCCACGTTGCCGATGATCGCTTCGGCGACGTTGTACTTCCGGTATCGCAAGGTCGATACGAAGTTGCAGCCGGGGTGGTTGACGGACGTTTGTTTGTGGGTGGCTTGGTTGGCGATCATGGTGGTGGCGGCGTATTCGATTCCGGATTCGTTTAGCAAGATGTTGGCGGCGTTGAAGGTCGGTTCGTAAACGAAACGCGCCGCGTTGCAATTCGATCCTCCGCAATCTTAGCGGCAGGCCGTGAGGCCTCCGGTCGGGTGCTCGTGCTCGAGTGAACGTCGCTTAGCGTGGGGCGGCGTGGTGCCTCGCGATACCGGACGGCTCACGCCGTTCCGCTAAGAAGACAAGGCCTGCGGCAGTGCGGCCCCTGCCAATCCTCATGTCAACGTCGCAAATCCACGCCCAACTCCTGATTCCACACCACGATCCCCTGCCGTTTGCGGTGCTCGATCCCCCCAAAGATTCGCGCAAGGCCGTTTCGAAAGCCCCTGCTTCGACTACAATGCGCCCCTTGGGATGGACGCCCATCGCCTTGCGATCGACCGCTCGCGCAGGCCGCGCAGGAAGCCCCTCCACGCTCCCAAACGCACGCTGATCCATCTCCCTTTTCCCTTCATGTTTCATTCCAGGAAGCGTTCACCATGCATCCATCCAATCGTCGTTCCTTTCTTCAAGGCGTCGCCTCCACCGGCGTAGCCGCCGCATTCCTGCCCACCCTGGGTCGGGCCGCGGGATATGTCTCCCCCAACGATCGCCCTGTCTTCGCCACCATCGGCTTGCGCAATCAAGGCTGGACGATCACCAGCAAGTCCTTCAAGTACGTGGACTTTGCCGCCCTGGCCGATGTCGACGCCAAAGTCCTCGGCGAGAACGTCGAGAAGACCGAGAAGGCTCAGAAGCGCAAGCCCGATGCGTACAAGGACTATCGCAAGATCCTTGATCGCAAAGACATCGATGCCGTCATGATCGCGACGCCCGATCACTGGCACACCAAGATCGCCGTCGAAGCCATGCTGGCGGGCAAGGACGTTTACTGCGAGAAGCCGCTAACGCTGACCATCGCCGAAGGCAAGCTGATCGAGAAAGTCGTCAAGGAGACCGGCCGCGTCTTCCAAGTCGGCACCATGCAACGCACCGAATGCGAATCGTTGTTCCTCAAAGCCGTCGCGTTGATCCGCGCCGGCCGCATCGGCAAGGTCAAGAAAGTCACCTGTGGAATCAACGGCATGGAAGCGTCGCCGGTCATCCCCGTCGCCGCTGTCCCCGAAGGACTCGATTGGGATTTCTGGTTGGGACCGGCTCCCAAAGTCGACTACCGCGCGTTGCCCGAGCTCCGCGTCGGATACGGCGGTGGCGTGCCCCTCTTTAGCAACGGCCACTACTCGTTCCGCAACTGGCACGAATACTCCGGTGGCAAACTCACCGATTGGGGTGCTCACCACGTCGACATCGCTTGCTGGGCCATCGGCGCCAGCGAGACCGGACCGAGCCGCATCACCCCGCTCGAGTTCAAGCTTCCGGTTCCGTACAAGGACGGTCATCCGCAAGTGGCCGACCAATACAACGCCGCGACCGACTTCAAGATCAAGGTCGATATGCCCAACGACATCGAAATGATCATCACTAGCGAAGGGGACAACGGCATTCTGTTCGAAGGAACCGACGGTCGCTTCTTCGTGAACCGAGGCAAGATCACCGGCAAACCGGTCGAAGAGCTCAAGGACAAACCGCTGCCCGATGGGGCTCTCGAAGCTGTCTACGGTGGCAAGATTTGCGAGAACCACACCGAGAACTTCACCAATGCCATGAAGTCGCGCAAGCAACCGATCTCCGACGTGTGGACCCACAACCGCATGCTCGAGATCTGCCACTTGTCCAACATCGCCATGCGTCTCAACCGATCGCTGCAATGGGATCCGGTCAAGCGCGAAATCGTCGGCGATGCACAAGCCAACTCGTTCTTGTCGCGCGAAAGCCGCAAGGGCTTCGAAATCAACATGTAATCGAGCGAATCCTCGCCGACGGGTTCCATCATCAAGAGAAAAAGCCATCGCTTGCGCGGTGGCTTTTTTGTTGCGCAGCCCGCTGCCAAGGAGGTTGGCATCCGCATGCCTGCAATCGATTTGAGATCCCCCGTTTGGAGCGATGGATCGTTTGGAATAGAATGCACGCATGACCGGCTCTCGCACTGCAGCGCATCGCTTCGAGGAGCGCGGCTGCACAGGCGCTGCAAACGCCCGGTCATTCCAGCGGTCGCGAGGATCCGTCCGCGGTCACGCAAGCTTCGATTCCCTTGGCCCAGAGGCATTGGCTCCCTTGAGTTCTCCATCCCGCAGCGGTGTTTTTTCCGATTCGATGGATGCGTCGTTGGCGCGGTTCAGCGAAAGCATCTCCTTCGATCACCGACTGTATCGTCACGACATTCGCGGCTCGATCGCCCACGCGACCATGCTCTGCCGCCAAGGGTTGATCACCTCAGAGGAACTCGCTGCCATCGAGCGCGAATTGCGAGCCATCGAAGGCCGCATCGAGCGGGGTGAGATGCCCTTTCGCATCGAGCTCGAAGACATCCACATGCACATCGAGCAGGCGCTCATCGATGCACTCGGAGATGTGGGACGCAAACTGCACACCGCCCGCTCGCGCAACGACCAGATCGCGACCGACCTGCGATTGTGGGTGCGCGATGGGCTGGATCGCATCGACGCGAGGCTGCGCGAACTGCAGCGAGCTTTTTTGGAACGCTGCGAACGCGACGCAGGAACGATTGTGCCCGCGTACACCCATTTGCAGCGAGCCCAACCGGTGCTGGCCAGCCACTATTGGCTGGCTTACATCGAAAAGCTCGAGCGCGACCGAGGCCGCGTCGCCGATTGCCGACGGCGAGTCAACTCTTGCCCGCTCGGCGGGGCAGCCGTCGCCGGGACGAGCATGCCCATCGACCGTCATTTCACGGCCGAATTGCTCGGCTTTGAAACCGTCGCAGCCAACAGCATCGACATCAGCAGCGATCGGGACTTCGCCGTGGAATCGGTGTTCGTCTTGTCCATGATCGCTATCCACTTGAGCGGTTGGGCCGAAGAATGGATCTTGTGGTCGACCACTGAATATGGATTCCTCAAACTGCCGCACGCCTTTTGCACCGGCAGTTCGATCATGCCTCAAAAGGTCAACCCAGACACGCTGGAACTGACGCGCGGTAAATCGGCGCGCGTGGTTGGCAATCTGCAAGCGTTGCTGGTGCTGCTGAAGGGACTGCCGCTGGCGTACAATCGCGATTTGCAAGAAGACAAACCACCGCTCTTTGATAGCTTTGATACGGTCGAAGCATGCCTTGAGTTGGCGGTGCCGATTGTGCGCGGGGCCGAGTTGCAATCGGCCGCCATCGCTTCGCGGCTGGATCAAGGCTACCTCGATGCGACCGCGCTCATGGAAGCCATCATGCAGCGCGGCATGCCGCAGCGCACAGCGCACCATAAAGTCGGAGCGTTGGTGGCGCTAGCCAAAGCGCGCAGCGTGACGCTGTCGGAACTGACCGACGAGGAACTGCACAGCGTCGACCCGAGTTTTGGTCCCGAGCTGCGCCAGAGCCTAGGCGTGCGCGGCGCCGTCGAATCGTATCGTTCGTACGGATCCAGCCATCCCGAACAAATCGCCCAGCAAGTGCAACGCTGGCGAGCTCATTTGGACAACTGAAGCTGCTCCAGGGCCTTGGCAAAGATATCGCCGTAGACCAGTTCGCCCCCTTGATGGCCGACGATGCCGACCAGCACGAACAGGAGCAGCGTCCCGACGCGCCACAAGTGACCGGGACGCGAGCCGTCTTCGCGTTTCGCACGCCAACCCGCGATCATGACCAGCACCGCTCCGATGGCTGTCGCCGTTCCCAACCAGCGATGAAAGAACTGATTGCTTTCTTCTTCGGAGGCTCCCGACGCGAGCATTTGCGACCACGCTCCAAAGCCGCGCGTTTCGGCGAACGACCAACCCATCACCACCGAAACGATCGAAAACCACGCACCCAGGACGAGGCACGCATACCCAAAGCGCGCATAGCCTGCGCCAAACAAATACGACAACCCCACGCTTACCGCCGCGATCGTGATCAGGGCGATCGGGAAGTGAACGATGGCCGGATGAAAGTATCCGATCGCGCGGAACACACGAGCGTTGGTGCTGAGATCGCCAACCGGCGCGGGGACGACCGCCCCGACTAACTTTGCCCCTTCGGGCCAATCGGCACCTTCGTCGATCCACAGTTTGAGCAGCGCCAATTCTCCTTTGGGCAGCGGGCCATCGGGAGGCATGAGCAAGCTCGGCTTGGTGATATCCACTACTTGCGGCATGAGATAGTCGGTCCACAGCGAGCTGTCGGCGCTGGAACCCGATTGCAAGTAGCCGAGGACCGCATCGCGATCTCCAACGATGAAGCCGTTTTTGGCCCCCTCCCCTTCATGGCACGACGCGCAGCGCGATTCCAAGATCGGCGCGATGTCGCGAGTGAAGTCCACGAAACGTTTGGCTGCGGGCTGAGGCTGGGCAACCGCAGCAGCCTGGTTGGTTTCGGCGGCTTCCTGAGCGCATCCGATGCTTGCGAGACCGACCGCGACGCCTCCTAGCGCCATTGCGATCGTGATGCATCGCAAAACCATTTCTCCCATCGGACAACTTCGGTGCAACATTTTGTTCATCGTTTTCTCAATAGCGTAGCGTTGAGTGCGACAGACCGCAGCGATTACTTGCTTTCGCGGCGCTGGGCAAACAGCCATTCGTACAGTTCGGGATTGGCGTACGTTGCCGTCCAGCTATCGTGTTCGGCATCGGGATATTCGGTGTACTTCACGGTGGCTCCGGCCGCCTTGAGGGCTTCGACCATTTCCCGCGATCGACCGACTTTGACGATCGAATCTTTGGCGCCATGGAAGCACCAGATCGGGAGGGACTGGAATCGAGCCACCGTTTTGGGATCCCCTCCACCGCAGATCGGGGCTGCGGCGGCGAAGAAGTCGGGATAGCGAGCGATGGCATCCCACGTGCCATAGCCACCCATCGACAACCCGGTGATGTAGATGCGGTAGCGGTCGACGCCTGCGTTCTCGATCATGTCGTCGAGCAGCTCTTTGATACTCTGCATCGAGTCGCTAGCCTTTTCGGGCAGTTCGCTCGATTCTTTGGACCAATCGACTTCGGACCATTTCTTGTCCGTGGGGCACTGGGGAATGATTACATACGCGGGGTACTTTGCCCGACGCTCTGGGTCCAAAAATTCCTTGGCCGCGTGCTTGAGCGTCACCGTGTTGTCGTTGCCCCGTTCTCCGGCTCCGTGCAGGAAAAGGATGACCGGGTATTTGCGGCCGGGCTGGTATCCTTGCGGTTTGATCAACCGGTATTTGAGCGGCACGCCGTTGGTGCCGACGAACTCTCGGGGTTCGTAGATGCGGACGGGATCGATTTCCGCGGTCGCTGCGGCCGCTTGGGTGTTTTGTGCCATCGCGGGCTCCGGAGTGTGAACGAAAGTCGCGAGTCCTGCGGATGCGGCCGCCGCGCCGATCCAGCGAGCTCGCCAGGTGGAAGCACGACTCGAGGTCGTGGGGGCCGAATGAGGAGATGGGCTTCGGTTCATTGGATTGGCTTTCGAAGAGGAAGTTGGAGGCGACTCGTTCTGGATTCCAGGAGCATGGCAAGGATTCTAGCAATGCCAACGCCTCGGTCGAAGCGGCTTGGGCGACGGTGCGGATGCAGCCATCGAATCGCAACGATCGGTGTGGGCAGGCTGGCAGTCATTCGATTCGCACCAAGCGACCTGTCGATTCTCGAATGCTGTCAATGTTCAGCAACGCATGAGGGTGCGTTCGGAGGCGGGGACGGTGGGTGGGTGCAGCGGATGCCGCGTTTTGGACTTCTTTATTGTACATCAACGGCACGCTGGTTTTGCAGGCTTTTGGGTCGGGCATTCTGTCTCAATTCTCAGGTTCCGGATGCTTCACGGAGTTGTGCGATTGCGGTAAGTTGTCGGAATCATTGGGTGCCATGTCCCTTGGTTCACAACGGGAGGGCGAGGCTCCTGCCGAGCTGAAGAGGCTCCGCAGGAGCGTCGCCCTCCCGATCCCAAAATACGTTGCCCTCATATTCCAAAACACATCGCCCCCACAATCCACCGCGCCTCGCCGTCCCCATCGATGACGCGGCGCGTGGCAACCCCGAGCGACGGATCGCTCCGTCTTCGTCCTGACCGACGCAGATTCCAACCCTTCCTCAACGAACCACCTCCCCCCAAAAGAACTCGCACAAAAGAAGCAGTGTACGGATGCCCGTCATACGTCAGCTCTCCGTTTCGTTGGTCAACAAGATCGCCGCTGGTGAAGTCATCGAGCGGCCCGCCAGCGTCGTCAAGGAGACTCTTGAAAACAGCATCGATGCCGGCGCGACGCAGATCGAAGTATGCGTCGAAGGGGGGGGCGTCGATTCGATTCGCATCCGCGATAACGGGTGCGGCATCGACAGCGACCAATTGGAACTGGCCTTGGCACCGCATGCCACGAGCAAACTGGAATCCAGCGACGACTTGTTCGACGTCCGAACGTTGGGCTTTCGCGGCGAAGCCTTGGCTTCGATCGCCGAGATCAGCCATTTGACGTTGCGCTCTCGCGTTGCCGGAGTCGATAGCGGGTACGAGCTGCGAGCGCAGGGCGGCGAGCGCGAGCCGATTCGGCCTTGCGCGATGGATGTGGGGACCACGCTCGAAGTCCGCCATTTGTTCTTCAACACGCCGGTCCGAAGAAAATTTCTGAAGACACCGTCGACCGAGATGGGGCATGTGACCGAAGCCTTCACGCGCATCGCATTGGCGTTCCCGCGCGTGCACATGATCCTGCAAAGCGGCGACCGCATCCTATACGACCTGTCGCCGACCGAGCGATGGTCCGAGCGCATCCGGGCTTTCTTTGGCGACGAAGTCGCCGATGCACTGATCCCGGTGGAACACAGCGACGATCAAGTCACCGTGCGGGGCTTCGTCGCCGATCCGAGCGTTTCGCGCAGCAACAACCGCATGCAGTACTTGTTCCTCAACGGCCGCTACATCCGCGACCGGTCATTGCAACATGCGTTGGGCGAAGCCTACCGCGGACTGTTGATGGTCGGACGCATGCCCGTTTGTTTCTTGCACGTCGAACTCGATCCGAAACGCGTCGATGTCAACGTGCATCCGACGAAAGTCGAAGTCCGCTTCGAAGACAGCGGCGCGATCTACAGCCGATTGCTTCATACGCTTCGCCATAAATTTCTGACCTCCGATTTGGTTGCCAAAGTTCGCGATGCTTCCAACGCCCAAGCGGCCATCCTCGCCAACAGCGCCGCGCTCGGAGGCCCTGTCCCATCCGCGACCGGGACGGAACTGATGGATTGGGCTCGCCATCGCGCCAGCCCGCTGGTGGTCGAAGACCCGTTGTCAGCCACGTCGGCTTCGTCGGTATCGAGCCCCTCGTTTTCCAGCACTACCGTTCACGGTCTGCCAGGACGAGGCACTCCCGACTTTCGGCCCTTCCCCGATTTTGGGCTGCGCAACGATCCGTTCCTCGACATGCCCCGCCCTGCCCCGTCCCCTCTCGATCCCGTACCGCCGCCGCACGCCCAGCCTTGGAGCGCAGACGCGTTTCCCGGCCGCGCCGATGCTTCCCCAGGCGCGATGCCGAGCGATATGTGGAGCGAGTCCTTGACGGATGACGAAGCCAAACAGCGGTTGCGATTGGACAGCCCGGCCACGGCCGACGATGCCTTCGCCGGTCGCATGCGGGCCAAAGGCTTTCAGATCCACGACCGTTACTTGATCACGCAAGACGATGCGGGCATGGTCATCATCGATCAGCATGCGTTGCACGAACGGATCATGTACGAGCAGATCAAAACCAAAGTCCTTTCCAAGTCGCTTGAACGCCAACGGTTGCTCGTCCCGGAAACCGTGTCGCTCACCCCTGCCGAATCGGCCGCCGTGCTCGAAGCCCGCGAAACCTTGGCTGAGATCGGGTTCGAAGTCGAACCGTTTGGCGGGGACACGATCTTGTTGCAATCGTACCCATCGATCTTGTCGAAGATGGCTCCCGCAGAGATGCTGCGACAAGTCCTCGAAGCCCTGATGAGCGGCGGCAAGAAAGTCAACGCTCGGGATGTGCTCGATGACCTGATGAACATGATGGCCTGCAAAGCCGCCATCAAGGCGGGGGATCGTTTGAGCCCCGCTGAAATCTCGGCCTTGCTCGAACAGCGCCACTGCTACGAAGACACCCACCAGTGCCCGCACGGTCGGCCGACGGCGTTGTTCTTTTCGCGCGAACAATTGGACAAGATGTTCAAGCGGACGTGATGGGCTGAGTCGAGCGTAAAGAATCGCGAGAGACAATGAAGATCGCGGCGGTGCCGGGGTTGGATTAGCCGCTTTGGCGTTAGCCGCGGTTTCGTTTTCTTGCCGTGCTCGTGCTCAGTCCGTCAGGACGGTGCTCGTGCTCGTAATCGTCGCACTGTGCTAGACAGAGCGATCCGTCGAAGGGAAGCGAATAGGTCTGAAGCTTGACGTAACACCATCGCCGCGCGACGAGCACGAGCACGAGCACGAAAAAAACTGGTGCGCGACAACCGGGGCTAACGCCAAAACCCCGGCTAATCCAGCACCATACTTCGCGTCCCCATCAATCCCCATCGGGCGATTTCATCCCCAATTGCTTCATCTTGCGATAAAGGTTCGAACGTTGCAGTCCCATTCGCTCGGCCGCTTGCGTCACGTTGCGATTGCATGCTTTGATCTGCTGCTCGATGTATCGCATCTGAAAATCGGCTGTTGCATCCGACAACGTTTGCGATAGATCCATCGCGTTGGAACCGTCGCTCTCTTCACTCCGTGGAGATCGCACGAAATCGATTTGCGATTCCTCGATGACTTCATCGGTCGTCAGATACGCGATCCGCTCGACGATGTTTCTCAATTCGCGCACGTTGCCTGGCCAATCGTGCGTGACCAAACGGCGTTTGGCGGAAGCCGACCACGAGGGTTTGCTCCTCCCGATCTTGTTGCAAAACATCGTCAAGAAAAAGTCGGCCAAGTCGAGCACATCGTTGCCCCGTTGTCGCAGCGCGGGCAAATGCAACGTCACGACCGTCAGCCGGAAGTAGAGGTCTTCGCGGAATCGCTTTTGCCGCACCAGATCGACGAGATTTTGATTGGTTGCCGCGATGACGCGGACGTTGACCGGAATTGGGGAAGAGCCTCCCACACGCACCACCACCTTCTCTTCAAGCACTCGCAGCAACTTGGCTTGGCCGGCCAAACTCATATCCCCGATTTCATCGAGGAACAGCGTGCCCCCGGAGGCCAACTCGAATTTGCCGGTGCGGGTTTCATGCGCATCGGTAAACGAGCCTTTTTCGTGTCCGAACAGTTCGCTCTCGTGCAGCGTTGCGGTGTTGGCCGCGCAATTGACTGCGATGAAGGGGTCGTTG
>JBKCUI010000417.1:0-7433 GCA_046318495.1 Pirellula sp.
GTGGAGGTGGTTGGACAGGATGGAGTAGGCCAGGACATCGATTCCGAAGACGGAAGCGAGTTTTTCGATGCGTTGGCGGATCCATTCTTTCCGGTAGGAGTAGTCCTTTCCGGAGACTTCATCGACGCCGGAGAGGTAGGCACGGCGAACGCACCGCTGGACGACGTGCAGGATCGAGATTTCGTTGGGCCTAAAGAGTTCGCATCGCAATGGTCTAGGCATAGCAGATCTCCTGTACTGCCATTCTACGGGGCATCTCCCTCACAGGACAACCGGTGCCAGGCACTGGACGAGAGGGTAGCCTTCTGTTGTGCCTGGCACCGTTTGTGTGGATACAGCCATGCGAGTTGCGTTTTTTGCTATTTTTCGCGTCATCACTTCTTTTCCTTGGCATCTCCTGGAGTATCCCCCCAACATTCCCCGCCCACCTGGCTCCGTGATTTTTCAAACATCCTTCCCCTCAGGAGTCCCCAATGGCGATCTCTCGCTTTTTCAAGATCCGCTCGCTCGCGGCAATGCTTCTGGAGTGTTGTTTGGTTCCGAACCCCGCTTCTGCCCTGTCATCAACTTCGACACAGCCGGCCATATCAGTGGTCACGGTTCAGACTTGGACCAACGCATCCGCTCGAGAACAGTTGGCGGCCTTTCCCAAAGATCCTTGCTCGCTAGATGTACTTCCACAGGAGCCAAGATGCGAAGGCCCCAGGCAACGCGCCAAAGAGTGGCTTCATCGGAACTCGCGCAACCGGTGCCAGGCATTGCTGTTGGATCGGGAAATTGGGGGGCGGGGGCCCGCTGGGGACGTCAGGCGTTAGAATGCACGGGCGTGTTTCGTTCTCTCCGGGTTTGATGCTTACTATGACGACTCCTTCCAATACTAGTCCCGCGACTTCCTCCCATCCCGTGCCGAAGTGGGACTGGAATCTGCCTCGACTCTTTATCCGCCGATGCCGCGAAAAAGGGGCAGGCATCAAACTCTATGACTCCTCCGGGACCAAATTCACCGGCAGCGAATTGCTGATGCGAACTTTGGCACTCAAACGGATACTCGATCGCGAAGTCCTCTCCCCATCAGAGAAATTCGTGGGAGTTCTATTGCCACCAACGGCCCATGGCGTGGCAACCAACATGGCACTAGCGCTCTCCAGGCGTGTCGCGGTGAATTTGAATTACACCGTTTCCGAATCCATCATTCACCAGTGCATTCAAAAAGCAGACATCCAACACGTCCTGACGAGTCGCAGGTTCATGGAGAAACTGGGGATGAAGCTCGACGCCCCGATTGTTTACTTGGAAGACCTTAAGGACAAAGCCACCGTCGCCGACAAAATCGTCGCGGCAACACAAGCCAAACTCGTCCCAGAATGGCTGCTGGCATCGCAGTTCGGGTTGAACAAAAACCAACCGGACGATTGGCTTACGATCATCTTCACCTCGGGATCCACGGGCACACCCAAAGGTGTGCCACTTACCCTGACCAACATCGCGTCCAACGTCCAAGGCTTCGATTCCATTATCGGCGTCAAAGATACCGACTGCTTCCTAGGCATCCTGCCGTTCTTCCACTCCTTCGGCTACACCGTCACCCTCTGGGGTGCGATGACCTTGCCATCATCGGCAGCCTACCACTTCAATCCTCTCGAACCCAAACAAATCGCGAAGCTGATTGAAACGAGCAAATCTACCGTCGTTCTGGGCACGCCCACCTTTCTCCGCACGTTCCTCAAGCGGATTGAACCCGAGCAGTTCAAGACCGTCGAAGTCGTCGTGGTCGGCGCCGAAAAGATGCCCATCCCTTTGGCAGATGCGTTCCAAGAACGCTTCGGGGTCCGTCCTATCGAAGGCTATGGCGCGACCGAACTCAGCCCAGTCGTCGCGGTCAACGTACCACCCAATCGCGCCAAGACCGACGCCGCACGCCACGGAACGCGCGAAGGCTCCGTCGGCAAACCCCTCCCCGGCGTTCGAGCCCGAACGGTCTCGCTCGACGACGGCCATTCCCTCGCCCCCAACGAGACGGGCATGCTGCAGTTTGCCGGACCCAATGTGATGCCAGGCTATCTCAAGCAGCCCGAACTCACCGCCAAGGTCATGGACGGGGAATGGTACATCTCGGGCGATGTCGGACACGTCGATCCCGATGGCTTCATCTACATCACCGGTCGCCAAAGCCGCTTTTCCAAGATCGGTGGAGAGATGGTGCCACACATCCAAGTCGAAGAAGCTATCAACGCTCTCCTAGGCGGTAATGAGGACTCCATCTCCGCAGCCGTGTGCGGCGTACCCGACGAAAAGAAAGGGGAACGCTTGGTCGTCCTCTACACACAACTGACCAAGGATCCATCCGCGATCGTCAAGGGACTGCTCGAAGCGGGCTTACCTCCAATCTACGTCCCCGGCGCAGATAGCTTCGTGCAAGTCGACGCGATCCCCATCTTGGGTACTGGCAAACTCGACCTCAAAGGACTCCAACAACTCGCGCTCGAGAAGTGTGGAAAGTAACGCATGGACAACGCTGAAACCAACCCCTATCTCACCTCCGAGAATCCTCCCAACTCCGACTTGGCGGCCCCACCGTCACCCGCTGGCCGAACGATCCTATCCGATCGTTCGTTCTGGGGTATCGCCATCACTCAATTCTTGGGGGCATTCAACGACAACCTCTACAAGCAACTGATGTTGCTCATGGCATTGCCAGGCGCAGTCGATGCGCTCAAGGGAGATCGTCAAGGCTGGGCCACGGCACTATTCAGCTTGCCCTTCGTGTTGTTCAGCGGCATCGCTGGATTTCTATCCGATCGCTTTAGCAAAAGCCGGATCATCGTGCTTTGCAAGATCGCTGAAATCGGGATCGCTTTGCTGGCCGTCGCCGCTTTCCTGTGGTACCCCAAACTCGGCGATTGGGGCACATGGACTGTACTCGCTCTCATGGGCATTCACAGCACGTTCTTTGGCCCCGGCAAATACGGTGTGCTGCCCGAACTGTTTCCAGCCAAGGAGTTGCCACGGGCCAATGGGTTGATCCTGATGTCGACCTTTTTGGCAATCATCTTGGGAATCACTCTAGCCGGTGTGGTCAAAGATGCCTTCGTCATCAAACTGCCAGATGGCAGCGAAGACTTCAGCCGCCTTTGGATCGGTTCGATGCTATGCGCCATCGTCGCCGTCGTGGGTACGATTGCGTCGTTGCAAATCCGCTTCACCCCTCCGGCACAGCCACTGGCCCAATTCGATGCCAGCGACAGCATCGTCTCCCAACCCATCCGCTCGCTGTTGCGACAAGACATCCCGCTCCTGCTCGCGATCCTCGCCTCGAGCATGTTTTGGTTGGTCGGCGGCCTGGTATTGCCCGTCGTAAACAGCTTGGGCAAAACACAAATGCTCCTCGATTCCGATGCCAAGATCAGCATCCTCACAGGCGGACTGGCGATCGGCATCATCGTTGGTTCCGTGTTCGCCAATCTGGTCCTCAAAGGCATGAAGCCCGGTCGCCAAGTTCGCGTCGGGTTGGGACTCATGGTCATTACCATGTTCCTGCTCGGATTTTGGCTACCCGGCGGTCAGCCTGTCTTTGGCTATTGGGGGACGCTACTCATGCTCATCGGGGCCGGCATCGGAGCGGCTGTCTTTGTAATCCCCTTGCAAGTCTTCCTGCAAGACCGTCCACCGGCTGCGCTCAAGGGCCGCATGATCGGCACGATGAACCTCGTTAACTTCATCGGCATCCTTATCGCAGGTCCACTCTACCAACTCTTTGTCGCAATCGCGGTGGCATTGGGCTGGCCTGTCTCCAGCGTCTTTTGGATGATGACGCTGCTGCTGTTGCCGTTATGGATCGGCTTTCGATTGCCCGAATCCAATTCAGCAAAAACGTAAAGCGACCTGCGGAATCACGCGTTGCATTTGCGAGCAAGTTGCGATTGGATCCTCTCCAAATATCGCAACATCGAGTGCTCCGGCGCGAGCAGATCGACATTGCCTCGTACAACTCTCGAATCGGCAGGGCGTTCGCTGAGAGCCACCTCGTGCAGCATACCATTGCGGAACACTTCGAATTCGTCATTCGTCATCGCGGCTGGTCCAGCGCTGGATGCCATCGCCGTTGTCGCCGATCCGCTCCCAACGCGCCGCTTGGCGCGATCGATCGATCGCTCGACCAATCCATCTTGAAACCACAGCCACTCGCCGCAGTGCCGGTACGTCGGCGGGATGCGCGATACCGGATCGCTGCCGTTGATCACCCGAATCGTGCTACTTGAGAAACGGCGATCGAATTGCGCAGCGGCCGCAGCATTGAAGAGCATCGGCTGGCCAAAGGTCATCGTGCCTTGGATGCGAAATCGCGGATCGTCAGTCAAGTCAACAGTTGCCAAAGTGGCCAACGCGCCACCGAGACTGTGCCCAGCGATCCAGATCTGCGGGCGATTGAATCCGAACCACGGCTTGTTCCACGTTTGGAGCGGCGCAAGCATCGCTCGACGCAACGACTGATAGGCCGACCAGAATCCTCGATGTACCATCCCCAGCGGATGCTTTTCTCGAATCACATCGAAGTTCACACGCCAATCTTCTGCGCCATTGGTCCCTTGAAAGACGAGCACCCACAACCGTCGATCCGAGGTGCCAACCCAACAACCAGCCATCGCTCCCTCGGCGAACGGAATCACTTCGCTCCAACCTCGCGCGCGGACGCTCGACGCGGCTTGCTCACGCGGCGAGTAAACGTCGTTCGCCAAATGGGCCAATTCCAACACAACCGGCCACCTTACGCTCGCATCGGTCGATTTCCAGGGCTGACCAAGTTCTTGAAAAGACGAGCGGCCAAACATCAACAACTCCAATGAATCCAAATCGTAAAGGCAGGCTGCCCCCCGGTGGGCACTCAAGCCAACCTCCGCAACCGCCCTTCGGATGATCGGGCATACTCCCCAGGATTGCAACCCGCTTGGTAGCGAGTCGCCAGCGCCTGTGGCATGGTGTAAACTCCATCTTCCACTCTCTGCTCTCTCTTCCAACGTCGGAGGCAATCATGCATCCCGCCAAAGTCCAACGCGATCGCGTGAAGGTGTTGACCGACTTGCCCAATGTAGGCCGAGCTACGGAGAAAGACCTACTATTGCTCGGTTACTCCACACCGGCTGCCATCCGCGGGGAATGCCCGTATGCGCTGCACCAACGGCTTTGCGAAGTGACCGGCGTGCGACACGACCCGTGCGTCATCGATGTCTTCATGTCGATCACCCGATTCCTCGATGGAGAGGAGCCAAAGCCTTGGTGGGACTACACTCCTGAGCGGAAAGCCGCCCTAGCCAAAGCAGCCCTTAACGCTGCAACCGCATGAACCCCAGCGACGAACGGCGTTTACAATCCATCGCAAAGCTTTGAACATGGCCAACAGCAACGCACTCGACGACACCCTGCACCGATATCTCGATACCCTGGCGGACTTCTTGCGGGCATTGCATTTGCCTGAGATTCACAACATTCGCCGCGAACCCATGCAAGATGGATCTCGGCTTTTGATCCTCGGAGGTGCCGACGATCGATTGAACATCGAAGCCGCACGCGGGGAGATAACCATCGAATTCGGCGAGTCGCATTGGCACCTCACACCCGATGAAGACGATGCCAGCTCGACGCTGCTGCAATGCACGCGCGACGTGATGAAGGTCCTGCTGGGCGAATGGGTCACGTACTCGGCATGGCGCGATGGACGCGCACTCGGCGGGGGCTGCAGGGAGGATGTAGCGACGATCCTCGAGAACTGCAAAGCGTTTTTCCCAACCGCCGACCACGTCGTGGTCAAGCAATTCGGGTTGGAGTCCGAAACCTATTCCTTGCGAACGACGGATACATGACATGGAACTGACAACCGGCCGATTGCAATTGCGGTTGCAAAGCCCCGAACAAGTCCAAGCGATGCTCGCGAGTCTGCCCGACGAAACCTTGGCGGAGGTGTCGCCAGAGTGGCTCGCATTGGTGCATCAAGCCATTGCAGCCGATCCTTGGATCCATGGCTTCACGGTCTGGCTCACGGAACAAGCAACCGTTCCCATGGATTCGGCATCGGACATAGCCGCCAGTCAAATCGGATTTTGCGGCTTCAAGGCCCCGCCAAGCGAAACGGGGTGCGTCGAGATTGCTTACGGAATCGCGGAACAGCATCAATGCCGAGGATACGCCACAGAGTGCGTTCGAGCATTGACCGAGTTCGCTTTCGGCCACGACCGCGTGCAAACGGTTTTGGCGCATACCCGCCCAGAACCAAACGCGTCGACGCGAGTCCTGACCAAATGCGGATTTGACAAAACCATGGAACTCGTCGATCCGCACGACGGACCGGTCTGGCGATGGGAAAAGAATCGCTGATGCATCGCCCGATGGAAAGCGATTGCTCGCAAGCAAGCACCAAGGCACGCGTTTACAATACATCAACCTGGCATCGCTCTTCCTTACCTCTCTGTGGATGGCTGCGTTATGAATGGTCGTTGGTCCTTCTTTTGGGCCGCAGCGTTGTGGCAATTTGCTTTGACATCACGGCAATGTTCGCCTCAAGTTCTCGATCGGCGAGGTCCGCTTCCCTTCGCCATCCTCTTCGCGTTCCTTGCCTCGGTGCCGGGTTTCGCCCGCGCAGAAGAGCCCCCCTTTCTAAAGTCGGCCTATCTGCATTTGGATGCATGGCATATCGAAGGAAACGCGCAGAGCGAAGCTAAGGAATCGTGGAAACCCGGGGAGCGAATCGAGCGTTGGTCGGATCGCTCTGGCAATGGTCGACATTTCGTCGCCAGCGATGCCACCCGGCCGACATGGCAATCCAATGGAGAAGCCGCCAGCGTTCGATTCGATGGTCTCGAGCAAGCCATGCGGATGCTCCAACCCGGAGCGATGCTCGAGCAAGCGACCTTCGTCATGGTGGTCGCCCCCCACGCGAATCCCGGCGATTTCCGAGGCTTGTTCGCGCTCAATGCGCCGGGTGAAAAGGACTACACTTCAGGTCTGAACGTCGATCTGGGGCCGGGCCCCTCTCCCACTTGGAGCGTCGTGAATATCGAAGGCAAGGGATTTTCGGGAGCCAAGGATCTCTTCGAGGCCGAGCATCGCTTCGGCACGCCGCACATCCTCGAATTGCGCATCGACAATCTCACGCGCACGGTGGCCCTAACCGTCGACGGCCAATGGCAAGGCTCGCGTCCGATGACCGGAGAGCCGATCAACGCGTCGGAGTGGACACTCGGCGCCCGCTACTACACGAACGGACCTGGCGAACAAAAGATTCAGGGCCAAACATCCCTCGATATCGCCGAGTGGATGGTTTGGGATCGCGGATTGACCAACGCCGAGACGCGTACGCTGCGAGACTACCTCACCCAACGACATGCCAAACTCGCCGCCATGCTGGCATAGCAAAATGTAGCACAGGCTACATTTCAGCC
>JBKCUI010000418.1:0-16305 GCA_046318495.1 Pirellula sp.
ACGTCCACCACATGCGGATCGATCTGGAGCGTCGGATCGATGGCTGCAATGTGCTCGGCTGACGCCAAGGCTTTCGTCGCATGATACTCCGCATCATGCAACGTATAGAGCGACTGCCTGGGCAAGTTATCCAGTTCGACCCAATCGCGATCGATCAATCGCAGATAGCCTACGCCAACCCGCGCCAACCGCTCCGCCAGCATCGAACCCAGAGCCCCTAGACCTACGATCCCGACGCGAGCCGAACGCAAGGCTTGTTGCCCATCGAGTCCAACAGGCGCATAAGCGATCTGCCGCCGAAACCGGTCGACCGAGGACATCGTTGGGAATCCCGAAAAGGGGGAGGTTACTTTTTGCGACGCAAGGCTTCGGCGACAGCTTTGCCCATTTCCGCTGGCGAAGGTGCAACCACGATCCCGGCCGCTTCGAGGGCGGCCACTTTCTCGGCTGCAGTCCCCTTGCCACCGGTGATGATCGCGCCGGCGTGCCCCATCCGTTTGCCCGGAGGAGCGGTCCGACCTGCGATGAACGCAGCCACCGGCTTGGTGACGTGGTTCTTGACGTATTCAGCAGCTTTCTCTTCGGCATCGCCGCCGATCTCACCGATCATCAAGATGACTTCGGTTTGATCGTCTTTTTCGAATCGCTCGAAAACATCGATGTACGAAGTTCCGACGATCGGGTCGCCACCGAGGCCCACGCAGGTCGACTGGCCGAGCTTGAGGTTCGACGTTTGCCAAACGGCTTCGTAGGTCAAGGTGCCGCTGCGCGACATGATGCCGACCTTGCCCGTTTGGTGGATGTAGCCTGGCATAATGCCGATCTTGCATTGCCCTGGGGTGATCACTCCGGGGCAGTTGGGGCCGATCAGCACCGAGTTGCTGCGCTTGACGCGATCGTAGACATGGACCATGTCGAGGACGGGGACCCCTTCGGTGATCGCACAGATGACTTCGATGCCCGCATCGACGGCTTCGAGGATGGCATCCGCCGTAAACGGAGGCGGAACGAAGATCATGGTGGCGTTGGCGCCGGTCTGCTCGACGGCTTCTTGGACCGTATCAAAGACGGGCAAGCCTTCTACGGTTTCACCCGATTTGCCGGGAGTGACGCCCCCGACCATCTTGGTGCCGTACTCTTTGCAACCCTTGGTATGGAACGCACCGGCCTTGCCTGTGATCCCTTGGCAGATGACGCGAGTATTGCTGTTAACGAGAATGCTCATGGGATGGAACTTAGTCCTGGTATTGCAGGGAAGTGATTGTTGTTTGGGATCCCCGACGCGACTCTGTGGCGCGAGAGGGACAATGGCCAGTTAGGCGATCGAACCGACGACCTTCTTAGCAGCGTCGGTCAAGTCATCGGCGGAGATGATGGCGAGGCCGCTTTCGCGAAGCATCTTCTTGCCTTCCTCGACTTCGGTTCCTTCCAGTCGCACGACCAACGGGACCTTGAACCCAACCTCTTTGGAGGCATCGATGATGGCTTGGGCAATCGTGGTGCAGCGGGCGATCCCGCCAAAGATGTTCACGAGAATCGCTTTGACGTTCGGATCCGACAAAATGATGCGGAACGCTTCGGTGACCTGTTGCGTATTCGCGCCACCGCCGACGTCCAGGAAGTTCGCTGGGGCGCCGCCGTGGTACTTGATGATGTCCATCGTGGCCCGCGCCAAACCTGCACCGTTGACCAAGCAACCGATGTTGCCGTCGAGCTTGACAAAGCTCAAACCCGAGTTGGCGGCTCGCAATTCGGCGGGCTCTTCTTCCGCGATGTCCCGCAGTTCCTTAAGGTCCGGATGACGATACATGGCGTTGTCATCGAAGGTAACCTTGGCATCCAACGCAATCATTTGGTTGTCTTCGGTGATGACGAGCGGATTGATTTCGGCCATGGCGCAGTCCAGCTTGACGAACACGTCGCACAGCTTGCGCATGAAGAGTTCGGCGCTCTTGGCGGCATTGCCGCTGATGTTCAGCTTCTTGCAGAGCTTGCGTACTTGGTACGGTTGCAAGCCATGGGCGGGATCAAAGTGCTCGCGCAAGATTTTTTCGGGGGACTCTTCGGCGACCTTTTCAATCTCCACACCGCCTTCGCTGCTGACCATCAGCAACGGCAATTTGGCAGCGCGATCGACCACGACGGCCAAGTAAAGCTCGCGAGCGATTTTGCAACCTTGCTCGATGAAGACTTGATTGACCACGGAGCCAGCCGCTCCAGTCTGGATCGTGACCAAGCGGTTGCCGATCATGTTCTTGGCCGCTGCGGCGGCTTCATCGCCGCTCTTGACCAGTTGCACGCCTCGCTGTGTCGGGACTTCGATAAAGGTCCCTTTGCCACGCCCGCCCGCGTGCACTTGAGCCTTGATCACCGCCAGCGATCCGCCCAACTTCTCAAACGCGGCCTTCGCCTCGTCGGCAGTCTTGGCAACGAACCCTTGAAGAATGGGAACCTGGAAGGTGCGGAACAACTCTTTGGCTTGATATTCGTGGATTTTCATCGAGCAGATCTCAATGGGAATGGAGGGTGGACGCGATTTCTCGGCGCGAGCGATCCGAAGCGGTGCAGCATTCATCGGACCCAGTGGCGATCGTGGCACCTGCTGCGTTGCCCGCCCCACCGGGTCGACAGCAACGGCAGTTCGGCGGCAAGGGCCAGGATTATCAGAGCGAATCCGAAGTCGGTCAAGGTGTGGCCCCACACCCACGCGTTGAACATTCACCGAATCCCAAGGGTTTTCACCCGATCTCGATTCGACCGCGGTTTTTCCTCGTCGAATCATCATGCGGAGAACCGACGCTGGGATCTGCTTACGTTGCCTCTCAGGTTCCACCGCTGCGACGATCCGGGAGCCCCTTGGGGCGGCTGGGAGGATCGATGATGTGCTGCGCCCCATGCACTCGGCCAAGCGCCTCAGCGTTCCGGTCGCGCTGCCCGCGACCGCGTGTCGTCACCGTCACCAACGAGATATCGCACTCCAACTGCAACCACAGGGCGGCTTGTCGGTGGGCCAGCGAACGACGCTGCGCAATCAGGGCCTGGGACGATGGGTCGGAGTCTTCCGAGGGTGCTGCAGGATGCTTAGCGGAACTCGGACGCGCCGAGTTTGGTCGATCGCCTCGCGGCAACGTCGCAACATAACCCTCTGCGTAACTCGCCCCGCTTCCGCGCGCATGCCCTCGATACAGCAATCGGGCGCTGGTAGCGATGGTCAACAAGAGCTCGCGATACAGCGCGATGGCATTTTCAACATCCCAACGAGGACCGTAAAAGAAGACCAACGATCGCTTGCCTCGACGCCCAATGTAGTACTGAACCATCGGCATGACGTGCGTGGTCACGTAGTTGGCAAGCGCTTTTTCCCACGACAGCGCATTGGCGCCATTGACGGCGCATGCCCGGCGTGTGTAGCCAGAACCACTGGCCTCCGAAGTCTCGTTGAGGTCTTCGCGCGAGAGGTTATGCCGCAGCATGAGAGCTTGCATCATGCGCAATGCATTCTCGCGCTCGCCATCGGTGGTGGCTTGGTTCTTGGCGGTATTGTCGATAGCTCGCAAGCGTTGAATGATCTTTTCGAACTCGGCTTGCGTCAGGTCGGTTGCGTGCGAGCGACCTTCGCTGCCCGCTTGACGAACCACCGCTCCAGGACCAGGCGCCCAACACCCCGTGACCCGATACTCTCCATCGTCACGTACGTCCCAAGTATCTCGCAACTGCCCGCCCACAATCGCCGCGACGTGGCCATGCGTCTGTCGCTCGGTTTTGCATTCCACGATGCACAACTCAGTCGGCAACCGCGCGAGGTCGACCGGCGAACGCATCGCTGGTAGCAGGGTCCATCCTCGCTCGCGCAGATACGCGGAATAGGCAATCACGGGAACTCCTTGACGCGGACTCATGGAGGTCTCGCGATACAGCGCTGCGTAGACATCGCGATAGGCCAAGCCCGTCACAATCGAAATCGCGCGCGGCACACAATCCCCCGCCAGGCCAACATACCCCGATGCGGAACGGCCTCCGTCATCCCAGTAAAACCCTTCAATTACGCCCATCCCGTCCTGCAACACGCCTCACTGCCTCCTTAATCGTCTGTCCCTCGGGCTGCCCGCGACCACCCGCCGTTCGGCCGTTTGCCGGGCCAAAATCTAACCCATTCGAATCCACCTTGAAACCGGCGGACACCTCTGCAGTGGGAACGCGCACCATGCTCGGAGACGTGGTATACTGGAGCATCCCAGCCTGACTTCCTGCGGTCGCTACGATCGCTCCCTCCTTCGCTGGAGCCCTCCTGCCATGCTCTCCTTGTTCGATGATTCCCCAGCCCGCGGTGTGCGATTGTGCGACGGCTGGACGCGCCGAGAATGGTTGCGAATCGGATCGCTCAGTGCTTTCGGGTTGGGACTGCCACAAACCCTCGCCTCCCGCGGCCATGCTTTTGGCGATCCTGCGGCTCAACTCGCTTCTGGCAACTTGGCTAGTTCGTTTGGAAAAGCCAAACACTGCATCGTGTTGTTTCTGCTCGGTGGCCCGCCGCAACACGAGACATGGGATCCCAAACCCGAAGCGCCCGCAGAAATCCGCGGCGACTTTGGCACGATCCCAACCGCCACACCCGGGTTACACGTCGGCGAATTGATGCCGCTGACCGCGAAACTCACCGACAAGATTGCGGTCCTGCGAGCCATGGCCACCGACGACAACGCCCATTCCTCCAGCGGCTATTGGATGCTGACCGGGATGCCGCACTCCCCTAAGAATCAAGAAAACGCGCTGCCAGGTGCCCCCAACGATTGGCCCAGCATGGCCGCCGTCGTGCGCCACCTCAAGGGTGACATCGGGGCACTCCCTGGTTCCGTTCGATTGCCCGAAGAGATCTGGAACACCGGCCGCATCGTTTGGCCCGGACAAGACGCCGGTTGGCTCGGCAGCCACGCCGACCCTTGGCTGGTCACGTGCGATCCGAGCCAAAGCGACTTTCGCGTACCAGACATCGCCCTCCCAGCCGACTTGACTCCAGAACGATTCGCAGAACGCCGCAATTTCCTGTCCAACCTCAATCGAAAACTGGATCAACTCCAAAGCCATCCCACCATGGAACGATGGGGCAACTGGCAATCGAAGGCCATCGATCTGATCCGGACTCGCGAAGCCCAACAAGCATTCGCCATCGACACCGAACCGGACTCCGTGCGAGACCGTTACGGCCGCAATCGTTTCGGCCAAAGCGTGCTGCTCGCGCGGCGCATGGTCGAAGCCGGTGTCTCATTGGTCCAAGTCAACTGGACGCGCTGGAAGACCGACGAAGATGTCGCTCCCGCGTGGGATACCCACGCAAAAAACTCGGAGCGGCTCAAGAACGCGCTGATGCCACCGATGGATCAAGCCTACTCGGCCCTCCTCGAAGATCTCGAACAACGCGGGATGCTCGACGAAACCCTCGTGGTCTGGATGGGAGAATTCGGCCGCTCTCCCAAAATCAACCCGAGCGGTGGCAGAGACCATTGGGGACACGTCTTCAGCGGGGCACTGGCCGGCGGTGGCGTTCGCGGTGGTACCGTCTACGGTGCCTCCGACCGTCAAGGCGCCTACCCGCTCGACGGTCGTATCGAACCACAAGATCTCACGGCGACCGTGTATCACTGCTTGGGATTCTCACCCGCAACAGAAATTCGCGATCGATTGGGCCGTCCGCTGGTCATCAGCAAAGGCAATCCGATCGAAGCGATTCTGTAAACGCTGGACACGCCTCGCGCGGCGTGCGCTTCGCTTGCTGTCGACGGGATGTTAAGGCTTGGCCATCCAACTTTGGAGCAACGCTCCATCCGCGAGATTCCACACGCGGATCTCGCCGTTGAGACTACCGGTCGCCACGCGGCCCGTTGCAGCATGCACCGCCATCGCGCTCACCCAATCGGTATGCCCCTTGGGCTGCAAGGCAATCGCATTCTTGGTCACATCCAATAGACGCCAGCCTCCATCGCTGCCGGGGATGAATAGGGATGTGCCAATCTGGGTCAACTTGGCGCTCTCGCTGCCTAATCCGATTTCGGCAGTCTTCTTGGCCCCTTCGACTTCCCAGCGATGCCACTGCTGGTTGCCGCCGACCGTCATCCACTGCGAACCATCACCGATGGCTGCGATGCCGCGAACGGCCGATTGATGCCCCGGATAACTTGCGAGCAAATCCCCCGATTCGGCATCGTAGATTTTGGCCGACTTATCCCGACTGCTAGCGCCCAATCGTTTTCCATCTTCGCTGTATGCCAACTGCGTGACCCAATCGGCATGGCTTGCGATGAGCTTGCGTTGTTCGCGCCGTTCCAAATCGACCAAGCGAATGGTGTTGTCCGCCAAAGCCACGGCAAGCTCTTTCTTGCCCGGGCGCAACGCCGCATCCAGCGCAACATCATTCGATCGAGCGATCACGTGCAACACACTGCCTGAAGCAGCATCCAGCCAACGCACCTCGCCGATCGCCCCCGGCGTGCCTCCAGCCAGAAACCAAGCCCCCAACTCGGGGGCAGCCACAATGGAATGGATCCGTTCGCTTTGGTTCGGCCAGCGTTGCACCAAAGCTCCGGTGCTTGCGTTCCACACCAACGCTTCGTGATACCCGGACGAAACGATTTGCGTTCCATCGGCGTTGAATGCAATCGCAGTGACCGGGACGCTTTGAGCGTAGTGCTCGGGTGGAGCCGGATATTGCATGGGGGGCATCACCGACCACAAAGGATCCTTGCGCGAGATCCCGTCGAGCCCCGCTCCCGCATCGATCCACGCTGCAATGCGATCGATCAGTTCGGCGGGTAGAGGATCGCTCTCGGCCGGCATGCGCACATCCGGATCGTGCGAACGCATGCGCTGAACGATTTCGCTCTCAGCGCTTTTGCCACTCACCACAGGAGCCAATCCACCATCACCTGGCAGCAACATCCCGTCCACGGTGTCGAGCCGATACCCGCCTTCGGTCCGCTTGGCACAATGGCATGCGACGCAGTGCTCTTGCAAAATCGGGGCAACGCCTTCTCCAAAACTCACCGCGGTCGATTGCGCTCGGACACAGGGAGACAAAATTCCGATTGCGCAAAGCGCGAGCCACCATCGGATGCGCATGCCCCAAACCGCGATCCTACTCACGCCGCTCATTTCCAAAGATCGTGTACGCATCATCATCCCGGATTAGTGCTGAAAGAGGAACTCATCCGTGTTGATCAATACCCAGCACAAATCCTCCAATCCCGAGGCGAGATCACCGCGCGATTGAATGTGCTTCATCGCTTCGCCCAACTCTTCGGCCGTAGGCGCCCGCGAGAGTCCAGCTAAATACAATTCACGAACGATCTCCTCGGGGGGCTTGTTCTCCGCCAACGCCTTGCGAAATCGGTTATTGGGATTGCGAAGCTTGTCATAGATCGTGGAGCCGTTGAACAGTTCGATCGCCATGCTGAGGTTGGAGTCCTCGGAACGTTCGCATGCGCACACCGTCGAACGCTCCGGCTGACCAAAGACCTTGAGAAAATCCACTTTGGCCACGTCCGGTGCAGGAATCTGTGTTGCCCGCGTCCCTGGCGGCAACGTCCCAAAACTCTGATCGACCTGCGTCAATTGATTCATCGCATCGAGCAACTGCTCGGCTCCGAGCAATCGCGGCTGTTGATGCGAGAAGTACAGCGTATCGCGTTCATTGGAGGGATTGGTTTCGAAGGACGCTTGATAGGTCCGGCTCATCAAGATCGTCCGAATCAGAGCCCGCCGATCGTAGCCCGATGCGACGAACGATTCGGTGAGGGCATCCAGCAACGGACGATTGGTTGGGGGATTGGAATCGCGGAAATCATCGATGGGATCCACCAACCCCCGAGCAAACAATTGACTCCAAATGCGATTGGCTTCTACGCGGGCAAAGAATGGATTGTCGGGCTGGACCAACCAAGCCACAAACGCTTGGCGACGATCCTCCTCGGCCGCTACCTGCAACTCCCCTTTGACTGGCACCCAGGGTTTCATGACTTGACCCGTGCGGGGCTGGGTCACCTCGCCAGCGTTTGCGTTCCAGACAAACCACTCGTTAGGCCGCGGAGTTTTCTTGCGTTGGACGCGTTGGAACACGGCCCCTAGTCCGTAATAGTTGTCTTGTGTCCAGCGTTCGAAAGGATGGTTGTGGCACTTCGCGCATTGCAACCTCGCTCCGAGAAACACTTGCGAGATGGTCTCGACGCAATCGTTGGTGTCTCCCGCCGTGCGATAGAAGTTTGCGGGTGGATTGCTGTACGTGCTGCCGCTAGCGCCCAAAAGTTGCTTTGCAAACACATCGTAGGGCATGTTGTCTCGCAACGCTTGCTCGACCCAACGGTAGTACTTGTACACCGCTTCATTGCCGACGCTCTTGCTGGTCATCCGCAACAAGTCGCCCCATTTCATCGCCCAGAACTTGGCATGCTCCGGCCGATCCAATAGCGTTTCGATCAAACGGGGCCGCTTGTTGGGATCGCTGTCGCTAAGAAACGCGGCGGCTTCTTGATGTGTGGGCAAGACCCCCAAAACATCGAGGTAAACGCGCCGCAGAAACACATCGTCCGAGCACGCCGGCGATGGCTGGATCTGCATGAGCTTCAGCTTTTCATCGACCAAGGCATCGATGAAGTTCGACTGCGGTAACGGGCTCCAAACAAAGTCGGCGGATTCTTCTACAAACAAGAAGGGCAACGATTCGATGTGCTCAAGAAAACGCACCAAGACCACGGTTTCCCCTTTGGCGATCGGTCGAATCCGTCCCGCAGCATCGATGGTCGCCACGCTGGTGTTGGAGCTTTCATAGGACGCGATCGCCGACACATCGCGCGACGTACCATCGGCGAAATGGGCCATCACGACGAGTTGTTGCTGGCCTCGAGACAGCGGCATCACTCGCAACCCAGAGGGATAGACTTCGAGCCGCACGCATCGCGGTTGATCGTTAGGATCGAGGGGATGGCCTTGCGCAATCCAATCGCGCAGCACGGCATACGCTGGATCGTTGGTATGCAATTGCACCCCACCGCCGTGTGGAGACTTCATCAATGGCTTGAGCAACAACAAACTGCGATCTGGCTGCAATGCGTTGAGGCGGCGACCGGATTCCTCGCGTACCAAGGTCAACGCATCGAGTTGCTTGTCGAACGCACGTAACGACAATCGAAAGTTTCCTTTGCCACTGGGCGAACCATGGCATGCACCCGAGTTGCATCCTTGCTTGGAGAGCGCCACCAACACTTCGTTTTCAAACTCGATGCGACTGGGCGCTTCCACAGCACCAACAGAAATCGGGACGGTCAAGGAATGCTGAGCCAGTTCGATGCTAAGGGATGTTTGTCCGTTGCGAAGCGGAACGACGCGGCCATTTTCCCAACGCGCGATGGTGGGATCGGCGATGGTGTAGTGGGCTCGCTCGGTCCAATCGCGAGGCGTGTTCGTGGGATCGTAGCCGGTCACGGCGATCCGTTGAACATCGCGAGCACGCTGCAAAGCAATGGCGTTCGGAAAGGATTCCACGCGAGTCGGTGCCGCTTCCAAAGCGAGGGTCCTTACGGAGCTGACCACTTGGAAATCGCTTTCGCCGAACTTGCTGGTGGCCACGAGCTGCAATGGCACTGTGCCATCGGCCAAGCTCTTGGGCAACGTCAGTGGCAATCGAGCTTCCGTTGCATCCGCAGCGAGGACGACGGGAGCCGGGGCGACCGTACCCGCTGGCAGCCCGGACCATTGCAAGGTCACTTCGCGGACCTCGGGGCCGGAACGCTGCACGCGAACCGCTGCCGCGATGGATTCCCCGGGCAACGCAACTCCGGGCAGCTCCCATTCGAGCTTGAGCGGATCAAACCATTCGATGGGAATGGAGGCACCTTCGATCCGACCGTACGTGGTCTGTGCGTAGGCAGAGAGTCCGATGCTTCCTGGGGAAGGAAGCGAGGTTGGGGCTTCGCCCCGAGCCAGAGTGATGCGGATGGTGTCTTTGTCGACGGCACCTTGCGCGTTCCAACCCTCTGGCCCAACTGCCGACAAAAGCGACAGAGGTTCCTTCCACGCTTCTTGCAGGCGTTTCACATTCAGCGACACGGTGTGTTGCTTGAGCGGCCATGGCAATCGCACCGACGCAGGGTGCTCAAATGCAAAGAGAGCCTGCCTAGCAGTGGTCGCGGCTAGAAAGCTCTTGCCATCCATCCAGACCGGCGGATAGGGCTGGACCGGTTGCTTGGTTCGTCGCATGCCAACGCTGCTGACTGCAGCTGGACGGTCGCGGGCTTCGGTCGGCCTGGCGACCCACGCGGTCATCAGCATCGATTCGGCGTTCCAGGATGCATCGGTGGCCAGATAAACCCGTTGCTCGGCTCCTTTTGCGGGGATGATCGGGTTGAGAATGCGCAACCCTGGTGGCGGTGGCACCATCTCAAGCTCCACCGGGCCATCGTATCCAAACCGTTGCACTTGAAGATCGACAAACATTGCCCCCCGTTCGGGTTCCAACAATCGGGCTTCGCGCGCATTGACATCGGGCTTGACGTTCACTGAGATCAAGCCTGCCGGAAGAGCTTCGAGAGCATAAGCAAAGTTCGGACCACCCCGTCCGAGCAACTCGACGACGCGAATGCTGTAGGTACCGTTCTCGGGCAACATTGCGTCGAGCGTCGCTTCTTCGCTTTCCCCGACGGCGGATTCCGCCAGGAGATTGCCGTTGGGGTGGATCAATTGCAACCGCACGATCGCCGGCGAACCGAGACTGCGGGAACGCGATTGAAAACGAACCGCTTGTCCTGCGTTGCCAGCAATCCATACGGTGTCCACTTCTTTCGGGGCCGACAATCGCCCCGTCCAAACTGCCGGCAAAGCAGCCGGCGATGGAGGCGTCGGCGCGGCCGCCGGCTCAAGCGGTTCAACGAGGACAGCACCAGGACGCACTAGCACTTCTCCCCAGGCCCCCCCTACGCGATCTGTTGGTCGCCAACCCACCGTCATGCGATCGATTGCGGGATCTTGAGGAGGAGTGAACGGGATAGGGGAACTCGCAGTCGCAACCGACGCGTTGGCATCGAGCGGCATAGATTCCAACCACTGAAGGGCTGCGGCTTGGCCCGCTTGCACGGCCATTGGATAGAGAACTCCGGGACTAGGTAAGTCCCCGAGGCGCAATCGATAGCGAGCATCGCCTGCGTAACGACTATCGCAGACTTCGATGACGTAATCGCCATCAACCGGCGCGATGAACCCAACATAGCTATCGGGGTTGTTTTCGCGATCATCGCATTGGACCAACAAAGCTCCAGTAGGATGGAAGACCTTGATCCAACCATCCATGGTCGAACCGATCCGCTCGGCAACCAAGTCGATGCCCAGACGTTGCCCAGCCACAAGACGCACGCGATAAAAATCGCTCAACGAAGTATCGGATCGACCATCGATCGCGACGGGCAGAGTTATCTCTTGGGCTGCATCCCGTTGATGATTCGTGGCGACTTCAGGCACGCTTGGCAAATCATCGACAAGCCACGCAAACGGTTCCGAAACTGCATCTTCTGCGGCAACCCATACGCCAATCGGCCCGAGGGAGGTGGCCGCGTCGCTGGTCACTTCAAAAACAGCTTTGGTCGCTTCGACGGATAAAGACTGGACGCGGAGTGGGATGCTCGACGCGAGTCGCAGTGGAGCCTTCAAGTTCTGTCCTGCGACCTCGACGCGGGTGGTTTGCCCAGGGGCGATCGCCTGTGGCGAAATGCCGGTGATCGCGATTTGTGCTTGAACATTCGCTGAAGCCAGCCAGGCGAATAGCGCGGCGAATAGCATCTGCCGCGAACCGGCCCAACGCGCCATCGCCATCGAAGTTGCAACCAAGCTTGAACAACGACCGAAAAGAGGCTGTCGGTCCGACATGGACGACTCCGACCAACAAGAGGAACAGGAGAGACGATCGGACTCGCAGGGAACCCAGATCGCGTTTGAGGCAGGCAAGGGGAGGGGAGGACGGGGTGGGAACCGCACGCTTGGCATACGTACGACTCCGTCTATTCTACACGAAATAGCAGAAAGAGGATCGAGAGCCTGCGAAAAGCAAGAATTCGAGGCCGTGCGAGGCTCTCCGTTTCGGCAGCAAAAATCGAGTAATGCGCGATGCCAGGCTACCTTTAGGAGCGCAGAAACCTCGATTGCTTTGCCTTCGACCGCCAATGGCGAGTTGGACTAAAGCAATCCCTCCAATTTCAAGTGGGGAGCGTACCCATAGTCCGTCGGTTGGTATCCGATCTCAAGCTCGGGAGTCACGATCTTGCGACCGCCCTCGCGTAACGACATCAAAAGGCGATCGAGCGTTCCCGCCGTGAGCATGGTGCGTTCCACGGGATAGGCGCTTTTACCCGTGTGGATCATGCGCTCGATGCCCTTGAGCAAATATGCAAAGTGCGGGTAGTAGGGCTGCTCGCGCTCTTCGACGCGAGTCGCGAAACTCGACGCTCCCTTGGGCTTCACGACGGCGGCGATGCCTTGAGCAAGCCCTGGCAGCATCAGCACCGGCACCAACAGACCGTCCTTGTACTCGATCAAGAAGACCGCCCCATCGGCGGGAGGCGACTGCAGGACTGCGGCTCGATCGGTGTTGGTCACGGTTAGGCCTTGATCCATCAGACTGCCATCGATGATTCCTTCGGAAAGCAAACGACCGATCTGATTGGTGGGAAGCGATTGCACCGAACGGACACCCGATTCGGCGCCGGCACGGCGCTCGAGGATGCACTGCAAAAACTCAAGGGTGTGGATGCCGTAGATGTCCAGCCCCGAATAGCCGATGCCGACGCACGCATCCACTGCCGTTCCCATCGCGAGATTTGCATCGGGGTTTCGGAAGCTGACGGGCAACGAGGAACCCGCCATCCAAGGAACGTTGAGTTCTTGAGCGCGATGATACATCCACATCGCGTCCTTCCACTCCGGACCGGGATGCTTGTCATTGAACACCGGAACGACGCGTTTGCAAGCGGCAAAGGTATCGGTGATCTCCTCAAAAAATCGCTTGCGGGGATAGAGGTGCTGGCCGAATTCATTCCATGGATACTCCCCGTGCTCGCCGATACTCAGCACACCGTCGACGGCAACATCGTTTCCACCGAGAGTGATCGCTTCTCGAATGGTTTTGCACAAACGAAAGCCATGCTTTTCAGCGAGTTGGACGGCCATGTCCTCCTTGGGAAACTGGTCGACGTAAAGCGATACCAACTCTAAGGCAGGGCCGGGCCCTCCGTCTTGCTGCCAGCCTTCAAGGATCTTGCCCACCAACACATCTGCATGGGACTTTGGACGGTAGACCGTAACCACGGCCGCTACTTTCTTCTTTGGGATTGCTCCAAGATCGGAAGAACTGTCGCCAGCTAGAAGGCGCCCACCGACGCCATCAGCGCCCCCGTGCATTGCGATCATGGCAAGCGTTTGGACGGAGAGCCCGATCCAGTTGCGGCGAGCTATCGTAGTAACGGCATGGGCATCGAATGGTTGCGACATGCGTCGACTCCTAACAGTTAGAGGATTCCGTACTTGTTGAAAGCTTCGCGGGAACTCATCCCGGCGCGGATGGCGTCTCGGACTTGGTTTTCCCCGAGCACTTTTGCAAAGGCCAGTTTGAGGACGTCCGCTTCCATGCGATGCGGAACCACAACCAAACCATCGTTATCCGCGACGACGAGATCGCCAGGTTCGAAGCGGACACCATCGATCTCGACGGGAACATCGACGTCGACGACGCGTTGCCGATTGAGGCTATCGTAAACACAACGACCTTTTGCAAACACAGGGAACTGCAATGCTGCGATCTTGTCGACATCCCGAACCGCGCCGTCGATGATCGCACCGACGCAACCTTGATTCTTGGCTGCGGTAGTCAAGAGTTCCCCCCAAATCCCCGATCGCATGGAACCACCTGCTGCTGCGATCAACACATCGTCGGGGCGGCACTCGTCTACGGCCTTGAGTTCGAACGCATACGGTTCTGGATCGCGATGCGCCATGTCGCACCACAAGGTGGTTTTGCAACGGCCGGCCAATACCCCAGTCGCACCGGAAAAGCGGGTTTGCAACGGCAACGCGATGCGAGGAGACTGATGATGCAAACCGAGTTGGTCCATCGCATCGCATACCACGGCGGCATACAAATGCGATCGAATTGCGTTCAAGTCAGGATTCATTGGGCAACTCGCTTTTTCCCTGTACTAGCCTTGGTTGGATGTGCACGTCTTGAATGAGCGGTGCAGATCCGAAGCGCTGTCGCCAAGCGAACACCGTTGTCGATTGGCGGAGCGATTCTAACATGGTTTCGATGCCCCGATCGACACGGGATGCAGCAGGAGCTTCCGTGCAACAACGATGAGCAGATATGGGCTAACCTAGAGACATCGCCTGCACTTCGAGACGCCATCACGGCTACCTTACCCCATGGATCGTGAAGCAGTTGCACCGCAGTGTTTGTGCGAATGCTGCGGAACCCTCAGCGCCCCTAAAGCTAACTTGCTACCATGCGAATCGGAATCTTAGCCTTCCTTCATGAATCCAACACCTTCGTTGCACACCCCACGACTTGGAGTGACTTCGAAAGCGATACCGTCGTCTATGGCGAAGCGTTGCTCAAGCGATTTGCGGGGAGCCACCATGAAATGGGAGGCTTTCTGTCGGCGTTGGATCGCGCCAGTGCGGATGAATCCATTGAAGTCGTGCCGCTATTGGCCATTCGCGCCTTGCCATCGGGGACGATTTCAGGAGATGCTTTCGCCGAAGTGGTCGACCGAACAGGATCGGCTCTTCGCATCGCGATGCCGTTGGATGGGCTACTGGTTGCCGCCCATGGAGCCGCTGTCTCTGAAACCCATCGCGATGCGGACGGAGCTTGGCTGGCCCATATACGAGCGATAGCAGGAACGAAAACTCCGATCGTCGCTACGCTCGATGCGCATGCAAACCTTTCTCCGGCGATGGTCCGTGCGTGCAATGCCATCATCGCCTACCGAACGAACCCGCATCTGGATCAGCGGGAACGAGGTGAAGAAGCTGCGAAGTTACTGATCGACTGTGTGTTAGGCAAAAAGAAACCGACGATGGCGGCGGCATACCCGCCTATGGTGATCAACATCGAACGGCAAAGCACATCGGAACCACATTTGCGTGAGATCTACACCGTGGCGGACAGGCAAAAGGAACTACCGAATGTGCTCAGCAATAGCTTGTTGCTCGGGTTCCCCTATGCGGATGTGCACGAGATGGGGGCCGCGACGATCGCCATCACCGATGGAGATAAGCCTCAAGCACAAGCCCTGGCGGACGCACTTGCCGATGCGATCTGGGAAAACCGGGAGGCAATGATTGGCGATCTGATCGACGTGGAAAGAGCCTTGGATGAAGTTGAAGAATGGCCAGGCTTGAGGTTTGGCCTGCTGGACATGGGGGACAATGTGGGAGGAGGTTCGGCGGCGGACGGCACGGTTCTGGCAAGGGCCCTATGCGAACGCAATCTGGGCCCTTCGTTGGTATGCATTGCAGATGCTCCATCGGTTCAGCAATCCATTGCGGCAGGTATTGGCGCAAAGTTGGAGCTTGCGATCGGTGGCCGCACCGACGCTTTTCACGGTCAACCATTGCCATTGAGAGTCGAGGTTCTATCGCTCCATTCGGGACGATTTAGCGAGAGCGAGTCCAGGCATGGTGGAATCGTGGAGTTTGACCAAGGCCCAACGACGGTTGTCAAAGCATGCGAACACCCACTAACGCTTCTTCTAACGAGCAAGCGGATGGTTCCCTTTAGCCTGCAGCAATTGCTTTCATGCAGCGTCGATCCGAAGGCATTCCGAGTGGTGATCGCCAAAGGAGTGCACGCCCCATTAGCGGCGTATCGCGGAGTATGCGATCGTTTCATTCGCGTGAACACGCCTGGTTCGACCTGCGCGGATCTGCGTCAACTGCAGTACCATCATCGCCGACATTCACTCTTCCCATTCGAAACCCCTTAAGCCCACCAAACCTCAGCTTCTCTTACTTGAGCCTCTCTTAGATATGCCTGGCACCGATCGCTGTGCTCCATCTCATTCTGTGCCTGGCACCGTTTGTGAGCCGAGGTAGGGCATGCAAACGCGAAGAGCAGCCTGCGGCGGGGGATTTTGAGCCGAGATTGGATCAGATATCGCTATGATGGCCTCGATCAGGGCATTTCGGGGCACACCTTTCCCTGGCTCGCAAGGCGAGCGATTTGGGGCTTGGGGGTGCACAGGGCGTCAGGGCTCAGAGTGAGCACCTACTTGAAGC
>JBKCUI010000419.1:0-4633 GCA_046318495.1 Pirellula sp.
GCCTAGCATGCCCGCACAAGGTCAAGCATGGGACTCGTCGAATCTGCCGAGCCAACCGCGCCGGCCAGCTTCCGGAGCCGCGATGGTCCCTGAATCGATCGATCCAATCGAAGGTCCCAAGCCACAGCGCGGTCACGATGCACTTGAATCCTTGCATCCCCAAACCGCACAGACTGAATCGGGGCACCGCGCGCATGCCCCAGACGCCGAGCCTGCCGACGCCCAAGTGCTCGATGCAATGGACCGCGTCGTGCACGCTCTCGCGCAGTCGACTTCGGCCGACTCGGACGTGATTCCTGCGTCGTTCACCGCAAGCTCTCCCTCTCCTGAAGTCGTCAACGCAAATGCCAAGGGCTTCGTCCCCGCTGCCAACGCAACGATGGCATCATCTATGGAATCGCCTGTCGTACCGGCCGTGAACAAGCTTGCTGAACCGGTCGCTTTGAACACGCGCGACATCATCCAGCTTCGTCAAAGCCAGCGACGCGGACGCGAGACCGCTTGGGTCAGCACGCCTGCAACCGGTGTGATGAGCAAGCCCATCGCTGCTCCGGCATCGATCGCGAACAACACCGCTTCGACGCCAATGCCCGCTGCTCCCGCCGCCCCTGGCCCACGTCCCAGATACACCCCGGTCATGACTTCGGCCGAAGGTGTTCCATCCACGGCCGCCGGCGATCAAGCAGGCCAGCCTTCTAAATCGTATCTGCCTGTCGGGAGCGATTGGAATCTGAGCATGTTGGATGCGGCGGACGGCCCGGCCAACATGCCATCTGCACCGATCCATCCACCTGCATCCGCATCGAATGGCTCGACCCCAGCAACCCCGCGACCGGCGCCTTACACCCCGGTCAGTCCCAAGTTGCCCGATCCGTTCTAACGCGTCCCCGCACACGCCTTGCGCGTTGCATTGCAACCAAACCTTTCGCCCTTCATTTTGTCTGGCCCATCCATTGGAAACTGCTATGAGTCGCGACAATCCATCGTTTCCAAACAGCTTGTTCTCGGAGTCCGCGCGGCGCGCGGCTCGCAGCGTGACCGAAGTTCAACGGCGCGTCGATCCGGGCAAGACCTATCGCACGTCGGCGCAGCGCGATCCGCAGCCAACTAGCTCATCGAATAGCCCATCGAACCCGACGGCAAATCCGCCCGCTGCCGCCAAAGAACCGCAGGAAAGCCGGCCGGAGTTCACTCCAGCGCGACCGATCTCGCTCGGTTCTCTCAATCGATTGCGCGTCGATCCGGCCGCTATCGAACGCCGATCCGACTCGGAGCTGGCTCGCTTTCAATCGATCACCGCGGTCGTGGCACCGAACACCTTTGAAGTGGCCACACAACCGTGGACGATTCTCACCACCGACACCGTGGTCGAAGAACCTCAATATGCGCAACCCTCGCATGCCGAATCGCGCAGCGAGCACCGCGTTCACGAGTCCCACCACGCACCGCAAACCATCCAACCAAAGCACGAGCGCGACACGTACGATGTCGACGAAGCCTTTGCAGCCGATGTCGCGTTCGAAGCCGGCGATGATTTTGCAGCCGGTGATGACTATGAAACCGGCATTGAGGATGAAACCGGTGACGAACCCGCGATCTACGAAACTCCCGCTGCGAAGAACGCGCGCGAAAGCTTTTCTCCGGCATGGGAAGTCGATGCTTTCTTGTGGCCCGAAGTAGTCCTGCGATTGGAACAATCCGATCCCGCCGCCTTCCACAAGATCGGCTTGCATCTCGCTCAATCCAATGCGGCTGGTCTGCGCGTCTTGGCCGTGACCAGCGGCGAGCGCGGTGTCGGTCGCAGCACCGTGGCGATGCATATGGCGCGAGCCGCCAGCGCTGCGGGTCTACGAATCGCGTTGGTCGATGCGGATGTGCTGCATCCGAGTTTGTTCGATCAGCTTCATCTGGACATCGATCACGGTTGGCAGCAATGCGTGTTGGACCGATTGCCCATGGAAGAAGCTGCCGTCATCGCCATCGACGATCGCTTGACGTTGTTCCCGATCCACGAGCGGCTCTCCGTGGAGCAAATGCCGACCCTCTTGGCTCGCGGTTCGCGATTCATCGAGCAACTGACGCAGCACTTTGATCTGATCATCCTCGATTCGTGCCGCGTCCATGCCGAGCAACCCAATCTGATCGGGGTTACCGACAACGGTGGATTGGATGCTGCGGTGATCGTGGTCGACTCGGAGCTGAGCGTGCAAGACAAAGTCGATCAAGCCATCAGCATCTTGCAAGCCGCAGGCTTGACCTCGATCGGCATCGTCGAGAATTTCCGCGCGTGAAGGGATCGCGCGTGAGCGGCCGGTTGTTTATAGCCAGCCGGTTTGGGTGAGTTGGGTGTAGCTCCAGTAGCAGATCCCGACGCAGATGCCGATCAAGGCGAGCGTGTAGAGCGAGTTGACGATCGACCACACGACTTTCTCGGTGTTGGAAAAGGCGTGGCTCATCCATAGCAGCGGCAGCCCGAGGAAGCCCGTCACGCAAAACAGCATCAGCAAGATCGAACGTCGATTGGAAAGCAATTGCTCCCATTTGCTCTGCGGTTGCGATTGCTTCGAGGTGACGTTGGATTCGGTGGCTGCAGAGGATCTCGATGCGCGATCGGTGGTGTAGGTGACGGCGGGAGGCCGTTGAGGCTGGCGTTCGGTCATCGCTGGATCACTCCTCATGTTGCATGATGGTTCATCAGGCGAACCGTTGCACCGCTGCTTATTGCGGCAACCGGCCTTCGGCGATCTCTTGTTCCCATTGCTTCATCAACGGCCAGTCGATCGCGCAGGTTCCGAAGTCGGACAGATGCAGATAGCCGCGCAACCGTTCCAAGACGCGATCGATCATCTTCACATCTTTGCGGAAGTAGGGGCCGTGGCTAGGTAGCAACCATTCGATGTCCGAGTCGCGAATGCGTTCGAGCGAGCGGATGAACGAGGGGATGTCGCTGCCGTGATGCGCGTCGATAGCGCCCACGCCACCATCGCGATAGATATTGTCGCCGCTCAGGAGCAGATTGCCCAACCGAAATGCCAACTGGCTATCGGCATGCCCGGGGGTGGACCAGACTTCCAGCTCGAGCGATCCGACTTGGAGGATGTCCCCTTCGTTGACTTTGTGTTCGACCATGACTGGAGGCATCGGTTCGTGGATGCCTTGCGCATCGATCTCGGCAAAGGTTTGCAAACGGTTGCCGGTCTCGAGCAGTTGGGCGGCGCGGGGGTGGGAGGTGACGGTGGTCTTGAGGATCTGTTTGGCTTTGGCGAAGCCTTGGCTGTGGTCGACGTCGGCATGGGTGGCGATCAGCGCTTTGCATTTGGACAACGGGAAGTCCAGATCGCGGATCAAGTCGATGATTTCTTCGACGGTGTCTTCGTAGCCGATGTCCAGCAGCACCCATTCGTCGGCGTCGTAGACGAGGTAAACGTTGCACCCTATCAAGTGACCGGCTTGGACGTTCAGCTCGATCACGTTGGGGAAAATCGGTTTGCGTGTAATCATGGAGGATGAGGGCGTTGGATGCTTGCAGCAAAAGAGATGAAAACCAGGGTAGCAGACGCGGGCGAGCCTCTCAAGGATCGTGCGGTGTGGCGAGCCGTTGACGCGCGACTTCGAACAGCAGCACCGAGCCGCTGACCGAAGCGTTCAGCGAATCGATTTTGCCATGCATCGGGATGTGGACCGATTGGATGGAGGGGCCGCGCCAGCGGTCTTCGAGGCCGAGGGCTTCGCTGCCGATCACCAGCGCCGTGCGATCGGGATAGACGATGCGATGGTATTGCGTGCCGCCATCGGCTCGGGCGGCGAACAGGGCAGCGGAGCGTTGCTTCAACCACTGGAGGACTTCGGCCTCCGTTCCCAGCGCGATCGGGACGTGAAACAGGGTGCCCAAACTGGAGCGGATGGCGTTGGGGTTCCAGACTTCGCACACCGGATCGCTCAAGAGCACGGCGGTCGCACCGGCGGCGTCAGCCGAACGGAGGATGGCACCCAGGTTGCCGGGTTTCTCCATGCGATCGAGGACCAAGAAGAGTTCGCGAGGCGTTGGCGTCGGTGGGGTTGGGCTGTGGTTGGGGGACGTGGTTTGGATGCGATGGGTGAGGCCATCGAGGGAGGTATCGGGCGGGATGGCGACGGCGATGGCGGTTTCTTCGCGTTCGCCGTATTGGAGTTTGCGGAGGGCAGTGGGAGCGACGCCGATGGGTTGGAGGCCGGGGCAGAGCTTGGCGAGGGCGGAGAGTTTCGACTCGAGTTGTGGGGAGAGGGAGTCGCTGTTGAGGAACAGTTCGGTGCATTGGAGGCCGGCGTCTACGGCGCGCTGGATCATGTCCCAGCCGTCGATGAGCAAGCGGTGTTCGCGTTTGCGGTGGCGAGCGTCTCGCAGAGCCGCCGCCCACTTCAACCGGGGGTTGTGGGGGCTGGTGATGAGTTCCATCGAGCGAGATCTACCGAGAGAGTCGGGAACGAGAGGCAATGCGAGTCAGTGGCCGCTCGGGGAGTCGAACCCCGACGCCTTGCGGCACCAGATCCTAAGTCTGGCGTGTCTACCAATTTCACCACACCCGCATTTACGAGCTCATCGGCTTTTTTCAAATTGGGCAGCAAAGGTAGCGGTTTCGCACCAAAAAAGGGC
>JBKCUI010000420.1:0-14499 GCA_046318495.1 Pirellula sp.
GCTGTCGACGTGCAGCTCGGCAGGAGCCTCGCCCTCCCGGTTGGTTTACCCTCTGCGATACGGGCCGGCTTACCCTCTGCGATACGGGCCACCCACATAACCTCCCTCGCTGACGTCTTTTGAAGTTGGGGCCTTCGCGTCTCATCCCATTTCGCTTCGCAATTCCCCCTGGTTCTTCGTACTCGTACTCCGCGTTAGCAGTACTCGTACTCGTACTCGAAGATACAGCAACGAGTACGTGTACGTGTACGAGTACCATTTCATTGAGTACGAGTACGAGGGGAACCTATAGTACGCAATGTCAAAACGCGCCAGCGAGCGAGATTCGTGGGTAACACCAATGGAAAATCAGGCATCAGCCGATCGGGAGGGCGAGGCTCCTGCCGAGCTGCACGTCGATAGCGAGATGCGACTCGTCTTTCAGGTAAATCAAACCCGTATGTTTCGGTTCCGCAGTGGCCTCACCCTCCCGTGTTGAAAACGTCGCGCGGATACCTGACCGAAGCGCAACTGCAAAGCCAACGCGTCGGGTTGGTATTGACGCGACGTGTTCATCGCATTGCGTCAAAGCTCGACAAGGTAGGGACGGGCTCCTGACGAACCGATGCATGCATTCTCGTTTGTCTGAGAAACGAATCGGATCTAGCTGTCGACGTGCAGCTCGGCAGGAGCCTCGCCCTCCCGGTTGGTTTACCCTCTGCGATACGGGCCGGTTTACCCTCTGCGATACGGGCCACCCACATAACCTCCCTCGACACGCCTTTTGAAGTTGCGTCCTTCGCGTCTCATCCCATTTCACTTCGCGATTCCCCCTGGTTCTTCCTACTCGTACTCCGCGTTAGCAGTACTCGTACTCGTACTCGACGATACGGCAACGAGTACGTGTACGAGTACCATTTCATTGAGTACGAGTACGAGGGGAACCCAGAATGCGCAACGTCAAAAGACGCGCCTCAGCCCTTGGCACGCTGCTCCTCGGCGGCGCTGCTGCGATAGTACTGCGGGGACAACCCCCAAAGGTCTTCGGTCTTGCCTTCGAGCCAGCGTTGCCATCCCAAGTGGGCGACGCTCGATGCGTGCGGCATCGCTGCTTCCCCCGAGTACCAGTGCCATCGCACGCCGCCCGCCTCGCGAGGTTGGCTCTCCCAAGCCTTGCGCAGCTTGTCCGCCCCGGGTCCAGCCACCAAACAATCCCCGGACTTCGGTGCAACTACTTGTTCAAAGAGTGCTTCGTAGTCCAGGACGCTGGTGGGTTGAATCCGCTGCCAGCCCGACGGCTCGAGCCGAAACTCCGCCCCGAACATCTGCCCGCGATAGGCATCGACCACCGCGAGGAGACGATCTGCGCGCGGAGCATCGCTCACCCGTTCGGGAGCGAGTTGCCAGGCGATGACATCCAGACCATCTACGGCGACCACCGGGATATGGAGGGCGTAGGCCAACGATTTGGCGGTAGCGATGCCAACGCGCAGGCCGGTGAACGAACCTGGCCCGGAGATGACTGCCACCGCATCGAGTTGGCTGGGAGTCCTGCCACAGCGCTCCAGCAGCGCCGCGATGGCAGGAACCAACGTCCGCGCGGACCCATGCTGCGGATCCAAGGCATCCGCATGCAGGGCTTCGGGTTGCGAAGCGATCCGCAACGCCACCGAACCGCTTTTGCCTGTCGTTTCGATGGCGAGCAAAGAGGGATGCATAGGAAGGTGCACTCCGAATGGTTGCATTCGGAATGGTCGCGCTACTAGGACTTCGCCATCGAACGCCAAGCGTCCTTGGCGACTTGAAGGGCCTCAGCCAGCTTCTCCGGCAGCTTGCCTCCGGCTTGCGCCAAGTCCGGTTTTCCACCGCCGCTGCCTCCGACGGTCTCCGCCACCGGTCCGATCCATTTGCCGGCGCTATGGCCTGCTGTGACCAAGGCGTTGCTGATGCCCGCGATCAATGTGACTTTGCCGTCGCCAGCGCTGGCGAATAGCACTGCCACAGGATCGGCAGATTTCTTGCGGATCTGATCGATCCACTGACGCATCATGGCGACGTTGGCGTTGGGAACATCGCACACGATCAACTTCGTGCCACCGACGCTCTCGGCCGACTGGAGCAATGCATCGACATCGACTCCCGTCGCGCTGGCCAGTTGCGAGAGTTGATGATGGAGCTGGGATTCTTCGTGGAGCAAGCTCTCGATGCGTTCGCCAACTTCTTCGAGGGAGACGTTCAGCGCGCGAGCCGCTTGTTTGAACGCCGACCGCGTTTCGTGATAGACCATTGGTTTGGTCGCTGGGGGCTTTGTCGTCGCAGCCGCAGCGGCTCCACCGATTTTCGCGGGGGCAGCTTCTCCGGTGGCCGCACCGGTCGCCATGCGCTTGAGCTTTCGAATCGCGGCCACGAGTTCGCTGGCTTGTGCCCCGAGCTTCTCCACCGTGCATCCGAGCTTTTCGGCTGCCGCGTGGGCGATCGATTCGGTTTTGCGTCGATGCTCGAGGGCGCGTTCGCCCGTCAGCGCCGTCACACGGCGGACCCCTGCCGAAACGCTTTCATCGGACAGCAACTCGATCGTGCCGATTTCTTGGGTGTTGCTGGCGTGAGTACCTCCGCAGAGCTCTTTGGAAAACTCGCCCATGCTGACCATGCGGACCGGATCGGGATACTTTTCGCCGAAGAGCATCATGGCTCCTGCTTCGCGGGCGGTGGCCAACGGAACGTTGCGCCAATCGATCGAGGCCGCTTCGGCAACCCGTTGATTGGCCAGATTCTCGATGGTCTTGAGCTGTTCGTCGGAGATGCCGTCTTGGTGGCTGAAGTCGAACCGCAGCCAATCGGCATCGACTTTGCTGCCTTGCTGTTGGGCATGCTTGCCGAGTTCGCTTTGGAGGGCATGGTGGATGATGTGCGTCGCGGAGTGGGCGCGTCGGATAGCATTGCGTCGGTTTTCATCGACGATGGCTTGGACGGTTTCCCCTTCCTTGAGCGAGCCAGAGAGCATGCGGCCGTAATGGACGACCAATTCTCCGCTGCGCTGCGTGTCGGTCACTTCGAACACACCGCTCTTGGACTCGATCCGTCCCGAATCTCCGACTTGGCCACCGCTTTCGCCGTAGAACGGGGTTTGATCGAGAACGATGCGGAACATCTCGCCTGGGGTATCGCTGCTGACCGAGCTGACCAAGCGATCGTCCTTGGGCTTGCCGACGATGATGCCTTTGATTTGCGAGCTGGTTTTGGTCGTTTCGTACCCTTGGAATTCCGAACGATGCAAGGCTTCCTTGAGGGTTTCGATCGGGCCGGTTTCGAACAGTTCGACGACGCCGCCACCGCTGACGTCACCGTGTTCGGCCATGGCTTTGCGGTAGCCTTCCCAATCGAAGGTGAAGTTCCGTTCGGCGGCGATCTGTTGGAACAGTTCGGGGGGAACGCCGTGGGTTTGATACAAGTTGGCGGCTTCGGCCCCGGTGACCATCAATCGCCCGGTGTCCCCCATGTCGCGGAACACCTTCTCGATGCGATCCAGACCGGCACCGATGGTTGCAAAGAAGTCGGATTCTTCGCGCTTGATCACCGCCGACACGCGATCGACCGTATCGGTGAGTTCGGGGTAGGTGCTGCGCATCATCTGCGCTACGACGGGGACCAGCCGGTGCAAGAACGGATCTCGCAATCCGATTTGATGGCCATCGAGCACGGCTCGGCGCAGCAAGCGCTTGATCACATATCGGGCTTTCTTCGGCCCGGGATAAACGTTTTCGTGGACTGCAAAGGTGCACGCGCGCACGTGGTCGGTGATGCGTCGCAATCGGCGTCCGTTGTCGCTCTCGTAGTCGTACTTGATGCCGCAGACTTCGGCGGCCGCTTGAACGATCGGCATGAGGATGTCGATGTGGAAGTTGGTCGGCACGTTTTGAAGGACGCTGGCGGTCCGTTCGAGCCCCATGCCCGTATCGATGTTCTTGCTCGGGAGCGGGCGCAAGTTGTCGGGCGGATCGCCGACGCGATTGAACTGGGTGAATACCAAGTTCCAAATCTCGACGTCTTTGCCGTTGTCGAGGGTGTAGTAGATTTCGGAGCACGGTCCGCACACGCCATCGGGCCCTTGGCTCGGTGCGCTGGCTGGCCAGAAGTTTTCGTCTTCGTCCTTGCGCGTGATCCGCGACAAAGGAACCCCGATCTTTTCATTCCAGATCTTGGAGGCTTCGTCGTCATCCTTGTACACGGTGATGGTCAAGCGAGCCGGGTCGATGCCGAGCCACTTCTTTTCGGTCAGGAATTCCCAAGCCCAAGCGATGGCTTCCTCTTTGAAGTAGTCGCCGAAGCTGAAGTTGCCCAGCATCTCGAAGAACGTGTGGTGGTAGGCCGTACGACCAACATTATCGATGTCACCGGTACGCAAGCACTTTTGGCAAGTCGTAGCGCGGGTGAAGTCGAGTTTGACCTTGCCCAGGAAATGGTCCTTGAACTGGTTCATCCCGGCTGGGGTGAACAGCACGGAGGGATCCCATGTGGGGACGAGAACGTCGCTGGCTTGGCGATGATGCCCTTTCGACTGGTAGAACGACAGGTATTTTTCTCGTAACTCGTCCGTTTTCATGACTGGATGGGCTCGGGGCTGAAGTGGGAACAAACTCGGGGTACGGCGGTATCCGGTGGATACCTCGCAAGCATGCCGGGATCGCAAGAGCCTAGAATTTAGCGTCAAACGCACCGATCGCGTAGAGCGCGCCGCGGTTCTGCGAGTTAGGATACGACGGGAGATTTTCGTTGGAAAACTCCCTGCGCGGAGCACCGAAGTGCTCGGAAAAATGCAACCTTCGCCACTTTTCTATCAAAAACTGGACGGAATTGGAGCCAAATGAGCGAACTCACGCCGCCGACGCTGTTGCAAAGGCTGTTTCGCAAGAAGTCTGCCGCCCAAATCCAAAAGGAAATCGACACCGGCGAACGAACGCTCGTCAAGAGTTTGACCCTGTTTGATTTGACGTGCTTTGGAATCGCCGCCGTCATCGGGGCCGGCATCTTTTCCACGATCGGAACCGCCTCGTTCGACGGCGGTCCGGCGATCTCGCTGTTGTTCGTGGTCACCGCGTTCGCGTGCTTGTTTTCGGCGCTCTGCTATGCCGAGTTCGCTTCGAGCATCCCGGTGAGCGGCAGCGCGTACACCTATTCCTTCGCAGCCTTCGGAGAACTGATCGCCTGGCTGATCGGTTGGAATCTGTTGATGGAGTACGCCATCGGCAATAGCGTGTTGGCGTTTGCGTGGTCCGAGTACTTCATGAACCTCGTCGATGGGATGCAGTCCTTCCTGGCGACGTTTGGCCTCCAGTTTCAATTCCCGGCCTGGCTGGCCAACGACTACTACAGTTGCTCGCGAGCCCCAGCGCAACTGGCAGAGCTGGCTGCTAAGGGAGCCCCTCGCAACGAAGCGCTCGAGAAACTCGTCGACGTCTGGAACAGCGCACCTTCTCCGTTGGGCTTCAAGTTCATCGTCGATCTCCCCGCGCTGTTCATCAACTTCTTGATGACGATGTTGGTCTACATCGGCATCAATGAATCCAAGAAGGTCAACAACGCCCTGGTGATTCTCAAGATGGGCGTGATCCTCCTGGTGATCGTGGTCGGGGTCAACTATATCCAACCCAAGAACTGGTCCCCGTTTGCACCCAACGGACTCGATGGTGTCTTCAAGGGCATCGCCGCCGTCTTCTTTGCCTACATCGGATTTGATGCGATCTCCACGACCGCAGAAGAATGCCGCAATGCGCAGCGCGACATCCCTCGCGCTACGTTGCTCACGCTCGTGTTGTGTACATTCGTCTACATCATCCTGGCCTTTGTGCTCACCGGCATGGTCAACTACACCGAGTTGAATGTGCAAGACCCATTGGCGTTTGTCTTCAGCAAGTACGGTCTGCAATCGATGGTGGGCATCGTGTCGCTCAGCGCGGTCATCGCCACCGCCAGCGTCTTTCTCGTCTTCCAACTTGGCCAGCCCCGGATCTTCATGTCGATGGCTCGGGATGGGCTGCTCCCCAAACGCTTTGCTTCGATCCATCCCAAGTACAAGACTCCGGGCTTCGCAACCTTGGTGACCGGAGTGATGGTGGCCGTGCCCACGATTCTGCTCAGCGCTCCGCTGGTGACGGATCTGGCAGCCATCGGCACGCTGTTCGCCTTCATGCTCGTTTCCGCAGGCATCTTGGTCGTCGGTCGCGCCAAAACGGCCGATACCGTGGTCGAAACTTCGGGATTCTACGTTCCGTACATCGATGGCAGCGTGGTCCTGCCCCTTTGCTTTGCCGCGTACTGCGTGGGTTTGCCGGCGTTGCCATCGAACCATTTCCTGTTTGGGGACTGGCAGACGCCCGACGGCTTCCATTGGGATCGCATCCCGTACTTGATCTTTTTCGTCGTGTTCGCCGGTTTGACGGTGGCCGCCTACTACCGCCGATGGTCGGCGATTCCGGCTCTGGGAATCGTCGTGAATCTCTATCTGATCGCAGGCCTAGGAGCGGCCAACTGGATCCGCTTTGGACTCTGGTGCGCGGTCGGTTTGCTGGTCTATGGGCTCTACAGCTACCACCACAGCAATCTGCGTCACGGCGATGCGGAGGCGTCTTGAGACGCTCGCCCCCCCCTGCTCTGTTGAATTCGCTCCCGGAAGCCGTTGTTCCCCGTCGTGGATTGCGGTTCTTGTCCCTGGCTATTAGAGTTTTCAGCTTCCCCACCGGGCCAGAATGATCCTGCGTCCGCGAGAGCCCAGGCCCGAGCGAGCCCCAAATCGCCACCTCAATTGTTGGAGCATGCCATGACCACCTCGCCGCCGATCCTCCCCAAAACGTCCGCTCCGATCACCGCCGATGGTCGCATCCGGATTCGGGTCGGTCACAGTCCCGACGCAGACGATGCGTTCATGTTCTACGGGCTGGCCAAGGACTGCTTCGAGACCCAGCCGTACACGTTTGAACACGAGCTGGTCGACATTGAAACGTTGAACCGACGCGCGTTCCAAAGCGAACTGGAACTGACCGCACTGAGTCTTCACGCCTACGCGTACCTCTCCGATCGCTACATGCTTTGCTCGTGCGGCGCGAGCATGGGGGACAACTACGGTCCGATGATCGTGGCTCGTTCGCCTGTCCGGCGCGAAGACCTGGCGGGCAAAACGATCGCCGTTCCCGGCACGCTGACCACCGCGTATTTGTCCTGCCGCATGTGGCTCAAGGACTTTGAAGCGGTCGTCGTCCCCTTCGACACGATTCTCGATGTGGTCGAGCAAGGATCCTATCAAGGCAAAGCCATCGACGCCGGTTTGGTCATCCACGAAGGACAGCTCACCTACAGCTCCCAAAACTTGCACTTGATCGTCGATCTGGGCAAATGGTGGATGGAGCAAACCGGTTTGCCGTTGCCGCTGGGCGCCAATGGCATCCGCAAAGATCTCGGCCCCGAAGTCATCCGCGATGTGAATCGCTATTTGTACTTGAGCATCCGCCACGGGTTGGAACATCGCAAGTCCGCCCTCGACTACGCGCTGGGTTGGGGCCGGGGCTTGGAACGGGACAAGGCCGACACGTTCGTCGGCATGTACGTCAACGATTGGACGCTCGATTTCGGCGATCGCGGGCGACAAGCGGTCCGTTTGCTCCTGCAGCGCGGATTTGAAACCGGAGTGATCAGCCAGCGCATCGAACCTGAATTCGTCGATCCGCCCACGGGTGTTTGAGCCTTTGCTGTGCCCTTGGAACGGGGCAATTGGAACGGGGCGATGAAATTGGAACTGGTCCAGGAATTGGTGTAGGATAGGTGAGACCGCGAACTCCCCGCATAGGGTGAGACCGCGGTCGCACCCGCCTTCCATCCCCATCGAATCCTCCCCGACCAGGATTGAATTTATGCCTCCTTCCTCCCGACGGCCGATCGGCCGCTCGCTGTTTCTTTACACCCCGCTCGTCCTCTGGAGCGGGCTCTCGATGTGGTCTGGCTCGCTGGCTAACGCTCAAGATGCCAAGCCTGTCCCGAGCGCTACCAAGCCCACCACCAAGGACTCCGAGAAAGCTTCGGATTGGAAGCTCCTCTTGCCCAAAGAGGGCCTCGACGGTTGGGAGATCACCAACTTCGGCGGTGAAGGCAAAGTGGAAAACAACGATGGGGTGCTGCTGCTCGATCGAGGCGAACCGCTCACCGGCATCACGCGCTTGGGCAAGGACTTTCCAACCGACAACTACGAACTGCAATGGTCCGCCCAACGCGCCGAAGGCTCGGACTTTTTCGCTGGGGTCACCTTCCCCGTCGGCAAAGAACACTGCTCGTTCATCTGCGGCGGATGGGGCGGAGGATTGATCGGCATCAGCAGCATCAACGGCAACGATGCCAGCGAGAACGAAACCGCCAGCTACCGCAACTTCAAGAACGGACAGTGGCATCAGTTCAAGATTCGCGTCGATCCGACCAACATCACCGTATGGATCGACGACGAACAAATCCTCGAAGTCGCCCGCGCCAATCGCAAGTTTTCTGTTCGCGCCGAAGTGATGCGCTCGCGGCCGCTCGGTTATTGCGTGTTCCAATCCAAAGTCTTTGTCAAGGATTGGCAATACCGCACGCTCGATTGATGGCGATCGCGCCACCGATCTCCGGTATCCGCCGGACGCGCACGCTTCACCCGTGCGCGGCTGCGTCCCCTGTCCATTCCTGCTACCGGTGCAAACGTGCACCGATCCCTGCCTACCTCCAATCCCCCGTTCATGGACCCCAAGGTTATGTCTGACACGCATTCGAATCTCTCCCCATCTCTGGCGCCGCGCCGCACGTTTCTTGCCGCGTCCGCTGCCGCCCTCGGCGCTGCTGCATCCGGAATGTTGCCAGCTTCGCGGGCCGCTGCCCAAGAGCAACAGCAGCCTAAACCCACGCCGGTGATCGCACCGCCCGAAGGCAAGCGCATTCTGCTTTCGTGCAAGCTGTCGATGATCAAAGGGGATGTCGACGGCAAACCGATCAGCTTGGTCGATCGATTGCTGATGGCCAAACAAGCCGGGTTCGATGGGGTCGATTTCGACGAAGCCGGTCGATTCACCGTCGACGAAGCTCGAAGCGCCGTGCAAACCTCCGGTGTCTTTTGCCACAACGCCATCAACCACGACCACTGGAACAAACGCCTCACCAGCCCCAACGAAGAAGATCGCAACAAAGGGGTCGAGAACATCGCCCATTGCTTGCGCGTGGCCCATGCGATCGGTGGCAGCGGCGTGCTGATCGTCGTTGGACGCGGGGATGATGGCACCGAAGCCGAAGTCAACGAGCGAGCTCGCAACGAAATCAAGAAACTCCTGCCGCTCGCTGCCGCGCTCGGCCAACCGATCTTGTTCGAAAACGTCTGGAACAAACTCCACTACGATCACGACGCTCCCCCCGAACAATCTCCCGCTCGCTTCATCGAGTTCGTCGATAGCTTCAAGAGCCCATGGGTCGGGATGTACTACGACATCGGCAACCATTGGAAGTACGGCCAGCCGCGAGCATGGCTCAACGCCTTTGGGCATCGCGCCGTGAAGCTCGACGTGAAGGGTTTCAGCCGCGCCAAGAGCAAGTTCGTCGATATCACGTCGGCCGAAGACGATGTGCCGTGGGATGAAGTCCGCAAAGGGCTCGACGACATTGGCTGGAGCGGTTGGACGACCGCCGAAGTCGGTGGAGGAGGTGTCGATCGCTTGACGGTCGTTCGCCAACAAATGCAAAAGGCATTCGGGTTGGCTTGAACCGGCGAGCAAACATGCGTGTGAACGGGGTCGATTGCACAACGCTTCGACCCGCCACTCATCGATGCGCCGTCATCGATGCGACGCATCTTGAAAGGCTCGCTGCAGCCGGCGAGCCATCCACACGCTCGGACCGGCAGCCGCCAGCGCGAGGACACACGCCAAACTCGCTTCGCGATTGCGGATGCCGTAATGCAACATATCAAACATGCGCATGGCCACCGTGGTCACTCCCGGCGGTTGCAGCAATAGATACGATGCCAAGTCCCCAAAGGCGATCATGAACGCCAAACAGGTGGCTGTCAGAATCGAGCTGCGAAGGTAGCGCAGCAAGACCGAGACGCGGACCCACCATGGCAGCGATCGTTCCAGTTGCAAGGTTCCACCCATGCGCTGTTCAAAATCGCACTTTGCTAACCAAAGCAGTCCGTAGACCATCGGCAAACATCGAAACTGCAGCGCCAAGATCGGAGCTAGCAACGTTTGATCGGCGAGAAACGCCCATCGCTCGGGCAGCGCGTTGCTGAAGCCTTGCAGCACGCACAGCGTCACCAGCGGACCGGGCAATGCCAACATGGCTCCAAGCAGTCCCAGCGCACCCAGGGATGCTCGCCCGGATGGCAATAGCAACACCAGGGCGAGGGCCAGCAACAAAGCCAACCCAGCGCTCCACGCCGAGAGTTGCAAACTCCAGCCGAGTTCTTGTCCGTAGTCGCGCGCGTGCAGGAGCGAACTGCCCATTTCCGCGATCGACCATTCGCGCCGGAACTGCCCGTCCATGGCCAGCGATCTCCAACCGGCCCGAACGAGGAGAGAAAGCCATGGAAGCAATGCCACAACGCCTACGATGGCCCAGGACACGATCGACGCGAGGACCCGACCTCCCCTCGGAACCAATTCCGCGGCATGGGACATCGGCATAGAAGCCTGTCCAGGTCCTCGCCCTTGCGATGCGCGCTGCGCCTGTCCCAACCACGCCATCGCCGCGATCATCCATCCGGTCACCAAGGCGATGGCGATGGCCACGAGTATCGGAAGGCTTCTCAGTTTCCCGAATTGCACTTGCTGGTAGACGCTTTCGCATAGCGTGGGGACTTGAAAGAGGTTGGTGACCACCATGTCGTTCTGCGTCATGCACACCGTCCAGAGCATGGCAGCAGCGAACCACGGCATCATGCGGCGTAGCGCCACGTTACGGACAGCGAACGCCCAGCCTCCTTCGAGGAGCGCTTGTTGGAACGCAGCGTCGAGGACGCGCTGCAACCCGATGCTGACGATGAGAAAGCAGCTCGGGACCGCCGCCGCAGCCTGGATCCATACCACCGAGGCGATGCCCCACCAAGGATGTTTGGCCGCATCGACTTGACTCAGTCGAAACCAACCTTGGATTCCGAAACCCGCGCTCCAAGCGGTGGCTTGCACATAGACGGGAACCAGCACCATGCAAAACAGCGCGGCCGCACACCATCGCTGCCCAACCGTTCGGACCATGCCCAGCGCTATGGCCAGGACGGTTCCCAAGAGCGAAGCAACAACCCCCGTAGCGAGGCTGACCACGAGCGTGTGCAACACCGCCCTGCCCACAGCAACATCCCACTGCAAGTCGTTGTTCCTTGGTTGCGTTGGTTTCGGTTCGTACCCATCACGCAAACCATCACCGAGTGGCAGGCAAAAAAGTCTCTTGAGTCAAGCGCCGTCGACCGGCCGCTTCGGTGCATGGTTTCGTTCCGGCTGCTCGTGCTCGTGCTCGTGCTCAGTCCGATAGGACGGTGCTCGTGCTCGCTGGTTGCGGTAAGCAATTGTACCATTCCGCGCTGCCCGAATGGCTTGGATTCTCGGATCGGTAGGATAGTGAACTGGGGTTGCACGACGACGGAAGCAGTGGATGCAGTCTGCCAGTCGCTACGGAAACCGCCAAACCGAGAGACTGCAGAGCCGATCGATTACGAGCACGAGCACCGCTGCGCTGAGCACGAACACGATAAGACAGACTGCGAGCCATCACGATGCGATGGCGACGCTTAGCGCCTGTTCGCATCCGCACCATCGTAGCTGGAGCGGCTCGCGGTAAAGGTCACGCGCTCCCCTGTTTTCGGATGCTCGATGGAGATTTTCCAAGCATGCAATCGCATGGGAACGGTCGGCTCGACCACTGCGTCGACGATGCATTCGCCTCCGGCGCGATACAACGGATCTCCTTCGATGGGGTGACCGAGTGCCGCGAGGTGCAATCGAATCTGATGGGTCCGACCTGTTCTGGGATGGGCGGCGACCAAGCAGCGATGAGGCTCGCGCCGCAATACTTCGAACCGCGTTGAGGCTTCCGCTCCGTTCGGATCGAGGGCCCGCGCACCATTTGGCATCGGCGTCTCTCCGATCGCGAGATCGCATTCGGTCGCGTCCCATGCGGGTTGGCCGTGAACCCATGCCAAATACGTCTTCTCCACCCGCCCATCGCTAAACTGCGGCTGCAACCTCGATGCGTAGGTGTATTTGCGCGTCAGCACCACCAACCCAGTCGTCATGGAATCGATCCGATGGGCCGGTCGCAGCTTCTCCGGTGCATACGCAACATTCAGAATCGATTCGAGTGTATTGAGCTGATAGCGCCCCGACGGATGCAGCGGCAGCGGCGCGCTTTTGTCGATGACGACCAATGCCTCGTCCTCATGGATCAGCCGAATGTCCGGATCGATGGCGGGTTCGACACAGTTGGGCAACACATGCAAGAAACGTTCTCCCTCGCGGACGATGCGATCGGGCGAGACCGGTTCCGTTCTCCATTGCTCGCGCGTGGCCATCGGCGCCGTCAGCTCGCCGGATGCGATGGCCGCCAACCACGGATCACGCCCATAGGGTGGATAGATCGATTCGAGCGCCTCGAGCAACGGCCAACCCGCGCAGCGACCGGGAATCGAGATCCAACGTCGGTTCTCGTGCGGCGCGCAGCCGCGCTGCTCGCGCGCGATGGCTTGGATGCGGGCTTCGCGCTCGGTGCGGGCTTGCTGTGCCATCCCTTCCGGATCGCGATAGCAATACGGACAGCTCACCCCTTCGCGGTACTGCGGCGATTCGCGATCTTCGGGAGCCAGCACATGCTTGCACGCAAAGCACTCGAACGCATCGGCAGGCGCGAGCGAGGGATCGACCGCAATGCGCTGGTCGAACACAAAGCACTCGCCGTCGTAATGCTCTTGGCGGCACTCTTCGAAGTACTTCAGGATCCCCCCTTCGAGTTGATAGATCTCTTGGAAGCCGAGTCCTTTCATGTAAGGCCCGATCTTTTCGCAGCGGATGCCGCCGGTGCAGAACATCACAACCGGTTGGTTCTTGATCGATTCGGGCAAGGCTTGGGCGGCGGCGGGAAACTCGCGAAAGTTTTTGAGGTTCAGATCGACGGCACCGCGAAACGTCCCGAGCGCCACTTCGTAATCGTTGCGCGTGTCCAGCAGCGTGATCGGTTTCTTGGCATCCAGCCATTGCTTGAGCGTTTCGGGAGCAATTTTTGGGGACGCTTGGGGGACGGGCGCGATGTCATCGCAACCCACCGGGATGATCTCGCGCTTGATCTTGACCAGCATGCGGCGAAAGGGCTGGTATTCGGTCAAACTCTCCTTGGTCGGAATCGATTCAAACCCCGGAAAGGAACGGACGATGTCGAGGACGGCATCGACCGCCTCGCGCGGTCCGGCGATGAACATGTTGATCCCTTCCCCGCTCAATAGGATGGTCCCTTTGAGTTGAAGCTGCTTGCATTTGGAGCGAAGCGCATCCCGGCGCGGCTGCAACGATTCGATCGGTTGGGGAGTGAACTGGTAGGCCGCGATATTGACGATCGACATGGCTGCTCTCAAACTGGCCGTGCGGGATGGGGAGGCATCTGACTCCTTTAGAGCCTACAACCGAGGCTGGATTCGTCCAGATCGATTTCGGTTGCATCCTACATGTGGCCGTCGAATTCCTGAACGGGAGCTCGCGGCGAGGATCGATTCCGCCCCCTCCGAAACACACTTATGCCCAAGCTCTCCGATGCTGTCCTTCGCGAACTGGAATGGTGCCACGGGGTGACGCAACCCGGGACGCTCAAGTGGGTCCAGCGCATGGTCGCGATCACCGATTGCTCGGAACCGATTTTGCTCGCGCACGAGGCGACACAGCGGTATGCGGCGGCCGCTTATGGCGTCGTCTGCTTAGGGGCCGTGGCCATGTTCGGAGCGGCCCGATGCGAAGACCGCAGCGACGGCGCGACAACGCGGTTGACGGACTCCGAGCTGGCAGGTGTCTATGGACGGCTGATCGAAGCCTTGCGCCGGCAAGCAACACAGCGCGGCGCGGAGTTGATGCAAGCCATCCGAGTCCTCGATCCAAACATCTCCAGCGAAGGAGCATTCGTCGAAGGATGGTCGCTCGGAGGGTTGCAGCGCGTGGCCACGCTGCTGCAGATGGCGGGCCCCACCGACGCGACTCCTGCCGCCCCGTCGAGTCTGACGTTTCATTCGTACCGCGCGATGCCGTGGCGTGCCTGGTGCGAGCTGGTCGAAAAAACCTACCAAGGCTCGCTCGATGTGCCCGAGCTGGCTGGCCGGCGCAATATTGAAAACACGTTGCTCGGATACAGCGATGGGTTGCCCGAACAGGAGCGATGGTGGTGGAGCGTCGAAGCTTCGGGAACCCCGATCGGTTGCTTGATCCTGACCCCGAGCCGCAATTCGGACTGCGAATTGACGTATCTGGGATTGGGGGCCCCCTATCG
>JBKCUI010000421.1:0-6285 GCA_046318495.1 Pirellula sp.
GCCCATCGATCACCACATCCACGCGCCCCTGCCCAACGATTTTGCCCACTCCGCGATAGGGGGTGACTTTGTTCTTCTTGAAGAGCAAATCGATGCCACCCGTCAGCGTCGATACGACTTGATCCTTGCGCTTCATCATGGCCGCCAGATCGAGCTGAACATTGCTGACCACGATGCCGTGGGTCCCGAGCGAGGACTTGGTGTCGTGATACAAGTGGCTCGATTCCAACAAGGCTTTGCTGGGAATGCACCCGACTCGCAGGCACGTCCCACCGAACTTGTTATTCTCGTCGATGCAAGCAACGTTCAGGCCCAGTTGGGCTGCGCGTATGGCTGCGACATATCCGCCAGGACCACCACCCAACACCACCAAATCATGTTCAACGACGCTCATTCTCAATCTGTTCCCGTTGGATTTCGACAATCGATGCAGTTTCTCACAGCCGTGGGAAAAGGTCGACCTCACACCCCTGGAGGCAACCCGTCCGCTGTGCTGGAAGCAGCCGGACCGCTTGCATTTCGTCCGGCAATGTTTGATAAAGCTTAGCGGTGAAGCCTTAAATTCCAAGGTCCGATAGGATTTCCTCCCCCCATGACGTCGCAGAGCCGCTTCGAAAGGCTGATAGAATCTGCCAAATGGCCTGCGACCGCGATCCTTTTGGCGCTCAGCCCGTTGGTTCTTTACGGCATCGGGCGATGGATCCTGCGTTTTCCCCAGTTTCCGCTCTATAGCGTGATGTTCTTCCTAGGGGCGGGATGCGTAGTAGCCCTCTGTCGAACCAAGCTGATTTCCAGCCCCTGGATTCGCCAATGCATCCAATGGGAGAGAAACTTTACCCAGACCTTGTTCGCTTATGCCCTGATGCTTCCGTGGTCCCAGTGGTCCCAAAAAACGTCCGAGGATCCATCCAGCCTGCCTTTCGAAGCTGATTCCCTGCAAGCCGATCCATCCCCAACGATCCGTCGCCCCGCCCGGTGGCTCGGAAAGGGAAATTGGCTGATGCTCTGCAGCCCCTACTGCTTTCCGGCAGCATCGATCTTGCTGTGGCTGGTGAGCTGGTTTCTGCTTGCACCCTTGCGAAGCTTTGCCATCGGATTCGGGGTGGCCTACCACGTCGCCTCCGTGATCCTTCAATGGCATTTTGGAACCAATGAACTGCGACGCCTCGGCGACCGGTTTTGCACCCTGTTCCTCATCCCTGCGAATCTGATCGTGGTCGGTACGGGCTACGCTTTCGCCTTGAACGGCTTCGAAGGACTCTTCCAGTTTGCACAGGATGTGCTTGAACCCATTCGCCTCGCCTTTCAATGGCTCAAATCCTTCAACTCGGAAGCCTCAGCCTGACTCCCTGTTGATTCGATAGCCTTGCCACTGGCTCGAACGCAATCGCCCTAACGGATCACTCCGCGATTCCCGGTTGCACTCAGCACGCCCGCGATCTCATCGCGATGGATCCAGGGCAAATCGCCGGGGATGCTGTACTTCAACGCCGCAGCGGCATTGCCCCAACGCAAATTGGTTCGCAAATCCCAGCCTTGCAACCAACCATAAAGAAAGCCTGCGGAAAACGCATCCCCGCCCCCCAATCGCCCCACTCCATGGACTTGAGTGGTCGATGCGGCCTCGGTCTTCCCAGCCGCCATCCCGATCGCACCATGCTCACCCAAAGTAAGGACGGTACACCGTTCTTCCCGATCCCGCGCCATTGCCCGCAGCACGACTTTGTCCTCGACGTCCGATTCGAGACCGCTCCACGCACATGCATCCCGCTTGGACATGAACACGACGTCAGAGCGATTTACCCAAGATTCCGAATGCTGCTTCGAATCGGACATCGACCAAAGCCGTGAACGGTAATTGAAATCGAAACTGATCTGCGCTCGCTGCTCGGCGGCGGCGTCTCGCGCGGCAGCCAACAGCGCGCGGCATCCGTCCCCCAGGGCTAGCGAAATGCCTGTCACATGCAAAAGTCGCGTCGATCGAAACGGATGCATCGACAACGCATCCACCGAAAATCGAGAAAAGGCCGATCCAGCCCGATCGTAAACCACCAAACTCGGACGGGGAGCAAGCCCCGGTTCGTAGTAGTACGTGCCGATCCGATCCTCGTGGGTCCAAACCACATGCGACACATCCACGCCATGCGCAGCGATGGCATTGGAAATCCGCCGCCCCAACGCGTTGTCCGTCAACCTCGAGATCCAACACGTCTTTAGACCCAATCGCGACAATCCGACGATCGTATTCGATTCGCTTCCTCCGACATGCACTTCAAAGGAAGGAGACTGCTCCATTCGATCCAGTCCCGCCGGGGAAAAACGGATCATGGTTTCGCCTAGGGTTACAACGTCGTAGTGCGAGGCGTGCATGGCACTCGACGAGTCTGCGCTGCGATTCTGACTTTCGGTCACGCTCAATTTCACTCCGCCTCAATTTCTATCCGCGTAGATGACGATCTCAATCCGCCGATTGGCCGCCCGCCCCGCCGCGGACTGATTGTCCGCAATCGGGTAAGTCGCCCCATGTGCGAGTGTGGTCAATTGCGAAGCTGGCAATTGATTCCGCCGCGTCCATTGTTCGAAGATCGCGCTCGTTTGCGCGGATGCGAGCTGATGACTGGTCGAATACGTTCCACCATACAGCGGTGCATTGTCGGTATGCCCTTCGATGGATACCCGTTTGCCCGAGTATTCGCTTTGCAGGATCGCGGCCACCCGGTCGAGGATGCCGGCAGCGCTGGGAGTCAGTTGAGCCGTGCCCGACGCAAAGAGCTGGTCGGCTGGAATCTGCAACCGAATCGTTCCCCCCGTCTCGTCGACTGTGTAACCCAAACTTCGAATCCCTAAACGTGTGCCCGTGTCTTGGGGCGCGCTGACGTTCGCAGTCAATCGAGCGCCGCTGCGACGCGTGCTCTCGGTCGTGGGTGGTTTGGGTAAGGCGGCTGTGGGAGGTGGAGCGGTCACCACCGGCGGAGGTGCCATCGCAATCACGGGAGTGCTCATCGGGCGCGAAGCTGCGATGCGAGATTGCTGGAGTTGCCCGGAGACGTCGGCAAGTTGACGTTGCATCACGTCAGCGCGATCCTTGTACAGTTGGATCTCTTGCTGCGACTGGGCGAGCTGCGAAGTGAGCTGTCGGTTGGTGTCATCCAACTGGCGAGCCTTGCGTTCCAACTCGGCAATCTGCGACGTGACCGCAGCTCCATTTGCATTCGGAGCGGAACTGCTGAACGCAGAAAATGGATTCGAGCTTGGCGCTGCCATCGCACCTGCTGCGGGATTCTGTACGTTTGGTGGGGGCGCGATCTTGACCTCCGCCCCAGGCGTGTACGGCTTGAGAAAACTCGGAGTCGATGGGGCAACCAAGTTCGGCTGGCTACTGTGGCATCCACCTACCGTTGTCGAAACCATCGCCAGCAAAATGCAGCACAGCCACCAGCGCAATCGTCCCATCCGCGTCACGCAAAACGTGCGACTTGATCGAGGCTTTGGGGTGAAGTTGGCGGTAGGCTGCATGAAGATGCGATCGACTCCTCCCCGCGGCATACCAACCCCGACCATTTCGCGGCAAGAGCAATATCCCTTCAGCGGTATCGCAGTCAAAACGCTAGCAACCAAATCTCTCTAGACCTTGTTCGCACCCTCCGGATACAAGCGAGGTCCGGTCTTTCTCTGCGCCTCGGTGGATCCGTCCCATGCAATCCGAATCGGACCAACGCATTCGCACTCTCGCCATCGTGCTGCAAAGCCTCGATGCGGGGACCGCGCGCCAGTTGCTATCCAGTATTCCTGCAGAGGTTGCACGCGACGTACGACGAACCTTGTCGCGGCTGGGAAACGTTCCTGTCGAAGCCCAGCAAGCTGCGTTTGCGCAACTCGAGTCGCTGCTCGAATCGCTCCGCGCGCCGGCCACGGCTCAGCAAGGCGACCGGGCCCCCCTTGCCCCTTCCACCGCGTCCACAGCCACCGCAGCGCGTTCTTCATTCCCTCCCGATGTAGCCTCTGTTGTCGATCCGCCAAGCGTCGCCACCCCTTGGTCCAGCATTCCCCCGGAACGGCTCGCAGAACTGCTGCATCAAGATCGACCGCTGGTGATCGCCACGGTCCTCCATCAACTGCCTCTGGCCGTCGCCGCCGAACTCATCCACTTGTTGCCGCGAGACAGCGCAGCCTCCGCACTGAGCTTGCTTCCGGAATTGCGAACCACCGATCCGGGCATTCTGGCTGACATCCAAGAGGAACTGCTTCGACTACTATCGCTTTCCGCGCCCAGCATGACGCATCCAGACCGAGGGATCGAACGGCTCCGCGCCATCCTCAATCGATTGCCCGCGCAAGAGCAATCGGCGTGGAATGCCGCCATCGCTGCCTACTCTCCCGACTGGGCCACAAATACCGAAATGCAATCCCTTTCCGAAGCGCATCTTGCCTCCGACGCGATGGGAACAAGCTACCCAACCTTTCATTCCTCCGACCGTTCCCAACACGCATTCAATTCCGCGTCGGCGCACAGCCCATTGTCGACGCTCCCGTTTCAGCCTGTTCGTTCCACGCGAGCATCCGATGCGACCGCAATCGCTCGCACCCTACCTGCGACCGACCGCCAACCAACAGACGACGACACCGGACCAGACACCGTCCCTTTCACCTTGCCGGCAACAGCATCACCCGATCGCTCCCTTGAAGAGCTTCTGGAACTCGAAGATGAAGACCTCGTGGTCGCTATTCAAGAAAACGATCCGCAGACGGTGCTTGTAGCCTTGGTACATGCGTCCCCGCGCGTCCTTGGCAGGATCGAACGCCTATTGCCAGCCCGTGAAATCCGCCGCTTGAGACAGCGGCTGGAGCAGCTCACCGGCATCGCGCAAGCAGACGTTGTCGCAGCTCGCCAGACCATCGTTCGACAAACGGAGGCTTTGGTCCAAGCTGGCCGCATCCGCCCATTTCGAACCCAGTTGGATCGGCGATCGGCCTGACCCTCGTTTCCACCGCCAACTCCTTAGTCCTCAGCCCGACACGACACCATGGCCAGCATCTTCAAGTCGCATTCCGTATCTCCGGGAAACGCGAGACCCTCGTCGCCAAGTGCGGAACCGCTGCCGTGGGAAAGCGCCGTCGAACGAGCCAAGGAATATGTCGAAGCCGTTCGCGAACAAGTGCAAATGATGCGCGACGAATGCACCAAGGAATGCGACCAACTGCGGGCCAACGCACGTCAGGAAGGCCTATCGGAGGCGCAATCGGAAATCGATCGCCTGGCGGTATCCCGCGCCGAAGAGATTGCGTCGACGCGCATCCAAACCGCCACCGATACGATCCATAGCGTTTGCGAACAACTAGAAAATGCGACGCGTACCTGGCTTCATGAATGGCAGCATGAAACGGTCGCGATCGCGATCAGCATCGCCGAGAAACTGATGGCAAAGCAAATGGAAACCGATCCCACGATCTTGCTTCGATGGATCGAAGAAGCCGTGCACTCGATTCAATCGCAATCGCGCATCACCGTGCGGCTTCATCCGCAAGAAGCCATGCAACTCTCGGAAGCCATCCCAGAATTGCTCGCACGTACCGCTCCTGGAATTGAACTTCAAATCCTCGAAGACCACTCCGTCGGACGCCATGGAGTCATTCTTCAGTCGGCGGAGGCGACCATCGACCGCTCCATGGCCGTCCAACTGAAGCGATTGGAACAAGAACTGCGTTAACATGCACATACCCCTCAGCAAGTCCGTATCGTTCGCTCCCCCTCTGCCGAGCATCCTGTCGCATCGCTCGCTTAATGCGTCTCTCAAACGCATCGTCCCCTACTCGGTCACCGGACGGGTTCGAACGGTTCGAGGGACCACGATTGTTGCAGAACACTTCGCCGTTCCCATTGGTGCGGTTGCCCAAATTCAATCTGGGAACACGAGCGCTTTTGAAGCCGAAGTCATCGGCTTCGATGGACCGCTTACGATCCTAGCGCCTCTGGATACGATCGACGGCGTTCGACCAGGTGACCGCATCGAATTGATGCAATCGTTTCGTACCGTTCGAGCCAGCGATCAACTTGTCGGACGCGTCCTGGACGCAACCGGCATGCCGATCGATGATGGGCTGGAAATCGTCGGCGGTTCGCGGGTTCCCGTCGATGCGCCCCCCATCGTCCCCTTGGCTCGCCCTCCGATTCGAAAGATCCTACCAACACAGATCCGTGCCATCGATGCGTTCCTCACGCTCGGCGAAGGCCAACGCACCGGCATCTTCTCCGGTTCCGGCGTTGGAAAAAGCACGCTGCTAGGA
>JBKCUI010000422.1:0-10233 GCA_046318495.1 Pirellula sp.
ATTCCCCTGGCCAGCGCAAAGCATCCTCAACCATCCATCGGTTCCTTCATCAACCCCCCATCCCAACCCGACACGTAAGTGAGGGACTGCGGCATCGCCATTCCCGCCACCTAAGTTTTCAACTTGCCCGGTTTGAGTCCCATTCCATTTCACATCGCGACTCCATTTCCTGTCTCCTACTCGTACTCCGCGTCAGCAGTACTCGTACTCCTACTCGTACTCGACGATACGGCAACGAGTACGAGTACCATTTCATTAAGTACGAGTACGAGGGGAACCCATCGTGCGCGACTCCAACACGCGTAAGCAAGAGCCCCTCGCAACGACAGTCCATTCAATATCCCCGCTCGCGTTCTCTCTCATCGCGTTACCTTTCCCTAGACCGGTTCGGCAGGAGTGAGATTGTTGGTCTTGCCGACAAGGATTCTGGAGCATGAGAAGACGACGCGGACTCCGATGGTGTATCGTCGTGCGGGTTGGGGGTTGGAGTGAATGCGTTAAAGCCTATCAGCGACCAACGAGTCGAGGCTTAGATTATGCGTGTAATATACCACACTTACGTTTAGGGTTGTGATCTGTTCGCGAGCAATGCGTCGCAGCATCGCTTGAGCGCATCGACGCCAAACTTCTCGGACTCCTGAACGATCTATCCGCGATCTTTGAGTAACGGCCTCATTGAAGCTCCGCGGCTCCGCGGCTCCGCGTGAAATTCGACCGCCTACCCGCGACCTTTGAGACGCGGCATGTTTGAGGCGCGTAATGTCCCTCACTCACGTTTCGGGTTGTGGTGAGGTTCCGCGAGCACCGATTCGCGAACTCAATGAATTGACGCGGGGGATCTGTAGCCAGATCCACTACGGGGATGTTCGCGAACGCGGAGGGGTGAGCCGCGAACGCGGAGGGGGGTGAGCAGCGCTGCGCGATGATCGGGGCTAGAGCCGATACATGGTCGATTCAGGCAAAGAAAGACGGACGGCGAGCACGAGCACGAGCACGAGTGCGGGCAGGGGCGGGGCGGTGCGGGGCGGTGCGGGGCTACGTGGCCTGACGGGGGGCAAGGTTTCGACTTATAATTCCACGTATGGAACCCACTGATGATCCGAATCTTGTCCCATCCGGAGAAGATGTAGCTGAGGGCCGCGATGCGCGCGTGGAAACAAAGCGGCTGCGCGCGACGGCTTACCACGAAGCCGGACACGCGGTGATGGCGCTGGAGCTAGGCCGACCGGTACACAAAGTCACCATCGTCCCAGGTCAGTCCGATCTGGGAATGCGGCGCGATGGCGTTTGCCATATCCAAAAAGGACGCTCCAAGGCCAGCAAAGATTGGCTCGAAGACGAAGTCTTGATCCTGTTCGCCGGCATGGTCGCCGAAGCCCGCTGGACCGGCAACTACTGCTACGAAGGCGCTGCCCAAGATCTCCGCCAAATCCGCCGCTACGCTATGATGCGGGCCGATGGCGCCAAACAAATCGAACGCTTGGAACGTCGCTGGCTGAGCAAGACCGAAAACTATCTGTCCAACCCGGCTCTATGGGCTGCAACCGAACGGATTGCAGACGCGCTGGTCCAAGATCAAACCATCAGCGGCCGCGCCGCGCGGCATTGGTTCGACGAGGCCCAGCGACGGACGGGTTCGTAGTCGATCGATCGCACCGTTACGCAGTGATGTCCGACAAAGCACGATCCAACTGTGCCGCTGCCTCCGCCGGCAAACGAAACTCCAGTGCACCCGCGATGCCAGAGACTTGTTCGGGCGTCCGAATGCCGACGATGGCGGCAGTCACAGCCGGATGTTTGAGCGTCCAGGCGATGGCGACTTCACCTGGAGTGCGTCCCAGTTGATGCGCGACCGCGACCACAGCCTCGGCGATACGAAGATTGCGCGTCAGCAATGGTTCTTGGAAGTGCACGCTGCGCCGTCGCCAATCGTCTTCGGGCAATTTTTCCACACGTTCTCGCGACATCGCTCCAGTGAGCATCCCCGATCCCATGGGAGAATACGCCAACACGCCGATGTTGTGCGAGTGCGCGAACGGAAGAATCTCCGATTCGATCTCGCGACGGATCATCGAGTACGGTGGCTGCAACGAAGTGATCGGCGCGATCGGTTCGATGCGAGCCATCTGCGAAGCGTTGAAGTTCGAAACCCCGATCCAACGGACCTTGCCCTCTTGCTTGAGACGAGCCAGCGTCTCCCAGCCTTCTTCGATGTCTTCATCCGGTTCGGGCCAATGGATTTGGTAAAGGTCGATCGTGTCGACGCGAAGTCGCCGCAAGCTTTCTTCGCATTCGCGCCGAATGGAATCGGCCTTGAGCACTTTGATGATTTGCCGGTTCTCATCCCACGCCCGTTCGCACTTGGTGAAGACATACGGACGCGGACCGGAATACGATGCCAAGGCCGATGCGACGACTTCTTCGGAATGCCCCAGACCGTAGACCGCAGCCGTATCGATCCAATTCATCCCGGCATCGAGCGCAGCGTGGATCGCGCGGACGCTGGTGGCGTCGTCTTGATCGCTCCACGAAAACGCCCAACCCGCGCCACCGATGGCCCAAGCGCCAATGCCGATGCGAGTGAGTTGTAGATCCGAATTGCCGAGTTGTTTGGTTTCCATAGTGCGTTTTCGGTGAGCGGGGCCGTCGGTGAGCGAGGGCGTTGGGTGATAGGTCGGGGCGTTGGTGGGAGCGCGCGGCTATTTGGCTTGGTAGATCGTGGTGCCCTCTTTGATGGTTTCCAGGATCTTGAGTTCGGCTAGCGTTTCCTCTGGAACCTTGTACGGGCTTTTGTCCAGAATCACAAAGTCGGCCAACTTGCCAACTTCGATGGAGCCGCGATGAGCTTCCTCGTAGTGATGGTACGCAGGCCAGAGCGTGAGCGATTTCAAGGCCGCATCGACCGGGATGCATTGGCCGGCCCCCAAGATATCCCCGCTACGCGTTCGGCGCGTGACGACGGAGGATAGAATCCGGATCGCATTGGCGTAAGCCACCGGCGCATCGTGGTGTTGGGAAAAGATCATGCCGCGTCGCATGGCCGATCGCGCGGGGCTGATGCGTTCGGCGCGTTCGGCTCCGAGCACCGAGTCGCGATGCCAATCTCCCCAGTAGTAGCAATGCATGCCGAACATCGACGGGATGACGCCCATTTCCTTCATGGAATCGAGTTGGTCTTCGCGAACCGTTTGGCAGTGAATCATCACATCGCGACGGTCGACGCCCGGGCCGTGGGTGGCGCGAGCATCCTTGATTGCACCGAGCATCATGTCGGCGGCGGCATCCCCATTGCAATGCGCGAGGAACTGCCAGTCCTTGTCGTAACACAAGGCGATCTTGCGATTGACTTCCTCGTCGGGAATCGACGGGTACCCTCGATAGTTGGAAGGAAGTCCATGCGGTGGGATGAAGTAGGGCTGCGACAGGAAAGCCGTTTTGCCTTGAGGCGATCCGTCGAAGCTGAGCTTCACGCCAGCGATCCGGTAGCCGTTCTTGAGCTGTCGACTGTACCAAGCCGAATCCATGCCAAAGGGTGTGTCGGAAAAGGTCATGTCCGGATAAGACACGACATCGATCAACAACTTCGATTTGTCGGCCATTCGCATCCATGTGCGGTCGACAGTTTCCATCGAGCGTCCTTCTTGAGCGAACGTGAATCCATTGCGTGCATACTCGCGCATGCCCGCGAGCGCCAAAGCGTTCAACTCAACCTCTCCCATCTTGGGCATGACCTTGATCGCGGCACCCATGGCGGCGGTCTCTTCAAGGACACCATTGGGCGTAACTCCATCGGCTTCGCGGCGAATGATGCCTCCAGGGGGATTTTTGCTTTGCGCCGTGATGCCAGCGATCTCTAAGGCTTTGGTATTCATCACGCACAGGTGTCCCGACTGATGCATCGCGACCACGGGCAAGTCCTTGGAGACCAAATCGAGTTCTTGGCGAGTCGGGTGGCGTTCTTCTTTCAACTGCGCGTCGTCGTACCCGACGCCGAGCACCAACCTGTATTTGTCGGCCAATCCCATCCCCATCCATTTCTTCATTTCCGCGATCAAGCCCGGAATGTCTTCGACGGTGTGATCGGGGGGAGCGAGGAGATTGGCGGCTACCGACTGCAAGCCGACACTGAAGCAATGCCCATGTCCATCCACGAAGCCTGGCAGCATGGTGCGTCCGACCAAGTCCACCATCTGGGTGTCTTTGCCCTTGAGCTTGAGCACCTCGGCTTGCGTCCCCACCGCGAGGATTCTGCCATCGCGAATGGCAACCGCTTGCACCACCGGCTGCTTGTCGTCGATGGTGAGAATGTCCCCGCCAAAATAGATCTTGTCGGCGCTTTGGCCAAAGGATACCGAGGCGGTAAGGAGCAATAGAACGGCAGTGAGAAGACAACGCATGGCAGCATCGCTGAGGAGAGGGGAGGGAAAGCGTCCTGACGCGGACGCGGTGTGGGACAACCGAGCGGTTCCTAATTTATCATGAGCAGCCGATTTTGGGGGATCGGGATGCGACGTGCATCGCGGATGTGGCAAGCCACGCCTATGCGGGAAGCGATGGTGCCAAAGGTGCTTTGCAAGATGGTCATCCAGTCTGCTTTCGTCCCGATGCGTTTGGAGTATGCTAGTCGGATCGAAGACGAAGCTGCAGCACCCCGATAACCCGCCCTGTCCTGGGTTGCTGCTTCATCCGCTCATCCGCATAAGCGGATTGCGTGTTTTCCCTTCGCGACCGACGCGCTGTCCCGCAGTGTTTGCGTTTCCTACTCCAACTGGTTGCAAAGCAACCTGAACATCAGCATGCATCGAGCCTTTGTTCTACGCATTGTGCAACCTGTTCGAACGGTCCTGTTCGCGTGCCTGGCACTATGCGTTTTGGATTTTGCATCGGCACAAGACAACGCGAAACGCGATCCCGCCAACGCACTCTATGGGGAGTACCTGAAGTCCAATCGCGGCGTCCAGATCGCGCCCGTCCGCGACGGATACCGCGTCTTGTTCTACAACGGCGGACTGCCTGGAGAAGGTTGGGATCGCTCGCCCATCCAGGTCAGCGAAATGGACGAAGACGAGGTCCGCGAATGGGTCGCCGATGCTCAAAAGGTCGCCCGCAAACCACCGTCGCTCGGGGCTGCCCCTCCTCCCGGAGCGATCCATCTGTTCGATGGTAGCCAAAAGAGCATCGACACCTATTGGCAATCGGGCGCGAAGCTTGTCGAAGGGGATTCGCTGTTAGCGGGAGCCACCACCAAACCCAAGTTCCGAGATTATCGATTGCATCTGGAGTTTCGAACACCGCTGGTTCCCAATGCCGAGGGCCAAGGCCGAGGCAACAGCGGCGTGTACCATCAAGGTCGCTATGAAACCCAAGTCCTCGATTCGTTCGGCTTCGACAATGAATCCAACACTTGCGGTGCGATCTACAGCGTGCATGCAGCCGACTTCAATGCGTGCCTGCCGCCGCTGGCGTGGCAAACCTACGACGTCGAATTCGTAGCCACCCGCTGGGATGCCAACGGCAAGAAGCTTTCCGATGCCAAGCTATCCGTATGGCTCAACGGGTATGCAATCCATCGCGATAAATCCGTCCCCGGTTCCACGACGGCCGCCCCCAATGGCGAATCGTCGGACCCAGGGCCTTTGTATTTGCAAGACCACGGCAATCCTGTCCTCTATCGCAACATCTGGTTGGTCGAGTTCGACGCCGAGGAGATGGCTCGCCGTCCTCGCGTCGCCGGTTTCGAGCGATTGCAATCGACCGTCTCTTCCGAGCACGATTTGGCCACGAGCGGCCGCTTGTTGATCAGCGAACTCGGGTGCACGGCATGCCACGATCCCGGTGCATTGCCCAATCTCAACGATGCCAAGCAAGCGCCTCTGCTCAAGCAAGTCGGGGCTCGCATCAAGCCCGGCTACATCGCCGATATGTTGCGCGATGTCCATGCATCGAAAGCCGGAACCACCATGCCCAATGTGCTGCACGGCATGCCGGAAGACGAACGCGATCGCACGATTGCTGCCTTGTCGGCGTTCCTCGAGTCGACGGGCAAATCTCGGCGGCATACACGCAGCGATCGCGCTGCCGCAGAACGTGGCGAGAAGCTCTACGCAAGCATCGGCTGCGCGGTGTGCCATGGTTTCCCCGACGGCAGCCACGTGACCGCCACGACCGTCCCCTTGCCGGACCTGAACAAAAAGTACTCGTTCGATGGACTTGCCTTGTTCCTGAAGCAGCCGCATCAAGCCCGCCCATCGAACCGCATGCCGGGAATGCACCTCAACGACAACGAGCTTCGCGATCTCACGCATTACTTGCTCCCCAACGTCGATCCAGCCGATGTTCGGCCCGACACGCGTTACGCGCTGTATCACGGTGGCTGGAACAAGCTGCCCGATTTCGATACGTTGCAACCGGTCGCGAGCGGCATGTGCGAAGGATTCGACTTGAGCGTGGCCGATCGCAACAACAACTATGCCGTGCGCTTCGAGACGTTCTTTACTTTGGAACAATCGAGCCAAGTTCGATTTCATCTCGGCTCGGATGACGGCAGCAAGTTGTATGTCGATGGCAAAATGGTGGTCGACGTGGACGGCATTCACCCGCATACGACCGGTTCCGGTGAACTGAAATTGGACGCGGGAACGCACTCGCTCCGCGTGGAGTATTTTCAGGGGGGCGGCGAAGCGACGCTCGAGGTCCAATGGGAAAGCGATTCCTTCGTTCGTCAAACGATGGAGGGTTGGCTGACACTCGACCGCGACGGAGCCAAGGAAAAGCAATCCGAAAAGACGCTCGATCCGAAGCTGATCGAGCAAGGCAAATCGCTGTTCACCCAAGTGGGCTGCGCCCAATGCCACAAAATGCCGGGCATGCTGTCGTCCGGTGGGAAGCTCGCCAACGCGCCTCGATTGGATTCTGCCAAACCCGATGCGGGATGTCTGGCGCAAAAGATCCCGGCTGGCCTGCCCGATTACCGATTGAGCTTCATTCAGAAAGAAGCGATCCGGGCAGCCTTGCGATCGAAAGCCACCGAAGAGCAACTCGAAGCGCATCGCTCGAAGGTTGCGATGCATCAATTGAACTGCGTGGCTTGCCATCAACGCGACGGTTGGGGCGGCCCTGAGTCGGATCGGCTCGATCTGTTCCAATCGACCTCCCCTGAGATGGGGGACGAAGGCCGACTGCCCCCGAGGCTGACCGGAATTGGAGATAAGCTCAACGACAAGTTCTTGGCAAAGGTTCTGAGCGAGGGGGCAAGGAATCGCCCGTACATGCTGGTTCGGATGCCGCAATACCGCGAGGCGACTGCGGGATTAGCCGACCATTGGAAGGAAACCGATCGACCCAAGGAAGAACGCGTTGCACGCGCCGCCGACGAACCCGATGTCCGAACCATCGCTGCGGGTCGTCAGTTGGTGGGGATCAAGGGATTGTCGTGTGCCCAGTGCCATACATTTGGCAATCAACGGGCCATCGGCATCCAAGGGATCGGATTGCTCTCCATGACCGAACGATTGCGACCGGAATGGTTCTATCGGTATCTGCTCGAGCCGACCAAGTACCGACCTGGCACACGCATGCCCGCCAGTTTTCCTGAGGGAGCGAGCGTGCTCAAGAGCGTGTACGACGGAGACGCCGAAAAGCAGATTGCAGCGATGTGGAAGTACCTCGACCAAGGCGAGAAGGCAGGGATTCCTGAAGGCTTGCTCCGCGATCAAATGGTGCTCGAACCCAAGGATCGGCCGATCTTGTATCGCAATTTCCTAGAAGGGCTTTCGGCGCGAGGGATCGCCGTAGGTTATCCGGGCGGACTGAACATCGCTTGGGATGCCGAGACCATGGGGCTCAACAAAGCATGGCAAGGACAATTCATCGATGCATCGATGCATTGGCGCGACCGCGGCGTCGGTCGGCAGCGGCCGCTCGGGGATCTCGTGGTCGCCGTGGAAGAGGTCGCACCGGTGGCGAGGCTCGCGACACCTGAAACGGCATGGCCAGACGCGAAGCAAATCGCGGCGTCCCATCGATTCCGTGGATACTCGTTGGACAATCAGGGACAACCTAGTTTCCGATACAGCGTCGGTGGGATCGAAGTGTTGGACAAACCGGAGTTGAGCCTTGCCGCCGATGGCACCCCTGGCCTGAAGCGCACTTGGACCATTCGAACGTCTACGAAGGCGTCTGCGTCTGCCGATTCGGATGCGGGCCGATTGATGCTGCGAGCAGCCGCGGGCAATTCGATCCAAGCCGACGGCGCCAACACATGGAAGGTCGACGATCGGTTTCGCATCACGCTCAGTCCCGAGTTGGCAGCGAAGGCCACGGTCCGCACTTCGAACAATCGTCAAGAGTTGATCGTTCCCGTCGATGCGACCGCCGAAGGCTTGACTGCGGAGGTCATCGTCCGATGGTAACTCACTCGCACCCCGTTTCTTCTTCTACCTTGGTTCCTTCTTTCACCCAACTTCGATTGCCGAACATGATCGCATCCCGCTGTTTCCGTTGGATTGGATGGACCAGTTGCATTCTGGCGGCTGCCTGTTCGACGCTTCATGCCCAAGATCGCCGCAAGGTCGCTCGCGAGTCCGATTACTACCGCATCACGTCCTTCACCGTTCCCGATGGCGTGGAACTGGAAGCAACGTCGTTCCAGCTCATGCCCGATGGCAAGATGGCTGTCGCATCGCGCCGCGGCGAAATTTGGATGATCCGCGATCCGTTCGCCAAAGAGGTTAAGGCCGAGCAGTTTGAGCTGTTCGCGCACGGACTGCACGAGCCGATCGGCTTGGCGGCGAGAGACGGATGGTTGTACGTCACTCAGCGACCCGATGTCTCGCGGCTGCGCGATACCGATGGCGACGGCCAAGCCGATGAATTCGAAGTCGTAGCCGACGGTTGGGCCATCACGGGCGACTACCACGAGTATGCGTTCGGATCCAAATTCGATCGCGAGGGGAACCAATGGGTCGTGCTGTGTCTGACGGGCTCGTTTGGAAGCGATGCCCTGTTTCGCGGCTGGGCCGTGCGAACCACTCCCGATGGCAAGACCATCCCGACCACCAGCGGCATCCGATCGCCTGGTGGCATCGGAGCGAATGCAGCGGGCGACATGTTCTATACCGACAATCAAGGCCCCTGGAACGGAACGTGTGCTTTGAAGCATCTAATGCCGGGCAAGTTCGTTGGGCATCCAGGTGGATTCAAGTGGTACGATCAAGCCGCCTCGGTGATGGGAAAAAAACCGACCGAGCCCAAGGATGGCAGTCGCTTCGTCGTGGAAGCGGATCGGATTCCCGAGTACGAACCACCCGCCATTCTGTTCCCCTATGGCAAGATGGGGCAGTCGGCGGCTGGCATTGCGTGCGATACCACCGGCGGCAAGTTCGGTCCGTTCAAGAACCAAATGTTTGTCGGGGATCAAACGTTCAGCACGGTCATGCGATGTTATCTCGAGAAAGTACAAGGGCATTACCAAGGAGCGTGCTTCCCATTCCGCGAAGGCTTGGACTGCGGTGTGGTGGGATTGGAAATGACAGCCGATGGCTCATTGTTCGTCGGGGGAACGAATCGCGGTTGGGGATCGCGGGGGACGAAATCGTTCTGCGTGCAGCGATTGGATTGGCAAGGCGAAACGCCTTTTGAGGTGTTAGAAATGAAGGCACAGCCGAAGGGATTTGAGTTGGTGTTTACCAAGCCGGTCGATCGCGAGTTGGCGGGGAAGACCAGTTCTTATGAAATGAAGACCTTCACGTACATCTATCAAGCGTCTTATGGCAGTCCAGAAGTCGATGCGACGACGCCGACCATCACATCCGCGACTGTATCGGCCGATGGGCTGCGCGTGCAACTGACCGTCGATGGCTTGCAACGCGGTCACGTCCATCATCTGCAATCGAAGGGCGTTCGCGCGGCAGACCGTGGCGAACCGCTACTGCACCACGATGCGTATTACACGCTGAACTATTTCCCGTAGTCGGCGATGGCTCGACGCCATTTCGACAAGAGATTGAAACACAGAGGCACAGAGATCCCACAGAGAGCCGCCTACACTCAGTCGTTCAGGAGCTCTTAGCCTAGTACGCCCTGGATGACCGAGCCGGTCGAAAGAGGGTGGGGACGATTCTCGCGATCGAGAAGCACGGCATGAGGATCGAAGCCCATTTGGTGCAAGATCGTTGCGGCAAAGTCTTGTGGACTGACCGCATCGCGAATCGGAGAGGCCGCATTCCGATCGCG
>JBKCUI010000423.1:0-13417 GCA_046318495.1 Pirellula sp.
CGCAATATCTTGGAACTGTGCCCCGACATGGATCGCAATTTGGCCGGTGCGATCATGGCTGCGATGCTCCCCAACCCCGATCAACGCACGCCGGACATCGATACGTTTTTGCGCCAAATTCGCAACGTCAAGCAATCCCCGTGAACCGGCAGGATGCGCGGGCCGCAATCCAAGGCTACAGCGATCGCGGCTAGGAAAGGCTTTCGATCAGCCTCGCGGCGCCTTGCAATCCGATCTCGGGAATGGTGTGCGGCCCGTTGAATTCTTCGTAGGTCACCTCGAGCGGCAGCGCTTCCAAAAACCGATGCAACGCGCGGCCGGTGGCGATCGGGAGAATCGTGTCTTGGCGGCCATGCGATTGATAGACGACCGGGGCTGCCGACGCAGTATTGCCACCCTTGTTGGAACCGTTCTCGCTCCAACTTTCCGTCCAATGGTTGGCGCAAATGAGCGCTCCGGACCACAAGATCAGTCCGCGTGGGCGCACGCGCCGCGATCGCATTGCGGTGTCCACCGTCAGCATCGCGCCTTGCGAAAAACCACCCAGGATCAATTCGCAATCGTTCCAGGAGTGGTGTTCGATGCACGCGACGATGCAGTCTTCGAGAGCCCCGCGCGCTTCGTCGATGCCCGGGGGGACCTCGTTGCGCAAAGCTTCATAATCTTCGGTCGCCGTCATATCGGCCAAGCGGGCCATGTTGATCAGCCACCAAGCCCGCGCGCCTCCCATGCCGTACTCTTCTTCCAGGTCGATGGGGCCTTGGGGGAAGAGAAAGGCCGGCGGTGCAATGCTGTCCGAGAGATTTGGGATCAGCTCTTCCACGAGCGACACCAGATCGGTGCCCGGGGCGCCGAAACCATGGCAAAGCGTCACCAATCGGCGCGGCGGAGTTGCCCGCGGAGCGATCAAGATCGCATCCAGGTTGCCCCACTGCCCTCGCTCAAGCGCCCAACTTTCGGGATCGAACTTCATCCGTTGCTCCTGTGCAATGCTGTGGTTATTGGAGTGAGTGGCCTTGCTCGGCCGATGCCGATCGAGGGGTGCGACCGATTGGAATCGCTTGGTGCATGCAGGCTGCCTTCGCGCGCGCCGTGTTGATCCGTCGGGATGCGGGCAACCTTGGATGGGCAGCGCAATGCATGGACGCACGAACTCGCGAGGCTCGATCTCCACTACGCGCGAACGGGGCCACAAAACGGGGCGAACGCAAACACGGAGTCGAGCCGAATCGGGACGCCTAAAGCATAGCGGCAAATGAGAACATTACCGAGCGGTGCAGCGGGTCGGCTACTTTTGTTCTTTGAGCGCGGTCCAAGCCAGATATCCCAACATGCCTGAACAGACGATGAAGACACCGTCCATCAAGTAACTGGGGTACCAAAAAATACCGCCCATGCCCAAGATCGACATGATCAGGTCGACCAGGAACAAAACGAACACCAATCCGGCGACGATGAGGCCGAGGAAACACAACAATCTGGGCATCAATTACCTCGTTGCTCTTCGGGGATGCTCCCAGGGGACGGTTGGGATTGGCACATGCTGCACTTCTAGGAAAGCATTCGAGGATCAGAGCGGACGCAGGACGCGATGAGCCGGCGGGAATCCGCATCGCACCCAACTAGGGACGCGCATTCCAACCTCGGCAGACCATGAAGGGAAGCATCCAACGCCCGTGTGTGTAGGCGATGGCCTCCGCTCCTAGGCCGAGGGCTAGTATAGTTGAAGTTTTTCGACTGTCATCGGGCTCTCGAAAGCGGATTCATTTTTATTAGAAAACGGACGGCTCGGGCCAAAACCATGGGAATTGTCGCTACAGATAGCAACGAAATCACGGTGCGGGAACGCTTCCGGGGCCGGATGCCGGTGGCGTCGACATGGGCGTACATGGACCACGCCGCCGTCGGTCCGCTTCCAGATTTAGCGGCCCAAGCGATCCAGTCGTGGGCGGCCGGTGCTGCCGCCGACGGGGACGTGCGTTGGCCCGAATGGTCCGCAGCTGCAGGCCGATTGCGACGGCTCGGACGGGAACTGCTGCATGCCGCGCACGAAGACGAAATCGGGTTGATCCCGAACACGACCTTTGGGGTCAACGTCATCGCGCAGAGTTTTCCATGGCAACAGGGTGATAGCCTGGTGATTCTGGAAAATGAGTTCCCGAGCAACATGCTGCCTTGGCTGGCCCTTGAGGCGAGGGGAGTTCGCGTGCGACGCGTGCCGGTGGATGCCGATGGCCGCGTTTCGCTCGATCGCATTCGCGCCTCCATCGATCGCACCACGCGGTTGGTCTCGGTCAGTTGGGTGGGGTACGCCACCGGCTATCGGTTGGATCTGGCGGCCCTGTGCAGCATGGTTCACGAAGCCGGCGCTCAGTTGTTCGTCGATGCCATCCAAGGCCTCGGCGTATTCCCCTTGAACACGCGCTCGATCCCGATCGATTACGCGGCGGCCGATGGACACAAATGGATGCTCGGTCCCGAAGGTGCCGGGCTGCTTTACATCCGCGACTGCCATTTGGAGCATTTGCAGCCGATGATGATGGGCTGGGGCTCGATCGAATCGAGCCACGAATTCAAAAGCGAAGGGGCGGTCTACAAACGGAGCGCTTCGCGGTACGAAGGGGGCTCTGCCAATCACGCAGGCCAGATCGGATTCGCCGCCAGTTTGCAACTGCTGCTGGAACTCGGATGCCATGCATCCAACGCGATCGCCGAAACGGTCCTGGAGAATGCCCAGCGCATTCGCGAATGCGTGCTGGCATGTGGCGGCACACTCACCTACGCCCTGCCCTCGCACCCCGATCGGATCGAAGGAACGGGGAGCGGCATCGTCAGCTTCGATTTTCTCGATCGCGACCCGATGGCCATTCGCAAGCGTCTGCTGGCCGAAGGGATCGTATTGAGCGTGCGGCATGGACATCTTCGCGCCGCAGCCCACGCGTACAACGACGCGAGCGATCTGGAGCGATTGGAGCGCGGGCTGCGTTCGGCGTTGAAGGAAACGGGTCGATAATCGGTTCTCGAGAAAGGCATCGCAGCGATGGCATCGCAAGCATGGAATGTGGTGGGATTGGGTGAAGTGTTGTGGGACGTCTACGACGACGAGCGATTCTTTGGTGGGGCACCTGCGAACTTCGCGTGCCACGCTCAAAGCCTCGGGGCGGGCTCGACCATCGTCAGCGCGGTCGGTGGCGATGAACTGGGACGCGAAGCCATCGCATGGATGCAGTCGCGGGCACTGTCGATCGATTATGTGACCGAGGATCCTGTGTATCCGACCGGTTCGGTGCGCGTGCAACTCGATGCTGCGGGGCGACCCGAGTATCGTTTCGCCGCCGATGTGGCTTGGGATCACCTGCATTGTTCGGAGCGTTGGTTGCGCTTGGCCGAGAAAACAAACGCGGTGTGCTTCGGTACGTTGGCGCAGCGCTGCCACGCCAGCCAACAGGCGATTGCGCAGTTTTTGGACGCGGTTCCCAAGGACGCTTTGCGCGTCTTCGATGTGAACTTGCGGCAGAACTTTTTCTCCGACGACGTGATTCGCACCTCCCTCGCGCGGTGCGATGTGCTCAAGCTCAACGAAGACGAATGGACGGTGGTCGCTTGTGCGGGGCTGCAGGGATGGCGCGAGCCTGCCGCATCCGACAGCGATGAAGCGGCCATGCAATCGGCGATGGAGCAATTGATCGAGCGCTATGGATTGCGATGCGTCGCGTTGACGTTGGGAGCGCGGGGTTCGATGGTTTGGGCGGAGGGAACCTGGGATCGCCAGATTCCCCAACCGATGGAAGTCGTCGATACGGTCGGGGCGGGCGATGCGTTTTCGGCGGCATTGATTATGGGGTTCTTGCACGGCGAGCCGCTGGCCGCATTGCATCGACGCGCGTCTCGCATCGCTGCCTATGTTTGCACGCAGCGCGGAGCGGTGCCGCAGTTGCCCGACGAGTTGATGGAGTGAGGTGGGACGACGCTTCGGCTTTGCGGGTCTTCCTAGGAGCACACGCTCCGAAAGACGGGCCGCACGCCGAGTTGGCAACGCTCGCCGCGCTGGGACCGTCCACCGCCGGTTTTGCATTTGAAAAACTGGGCCGACCGCTACAATGCTGCCACACATCATGAACGCATACGAATACGACATTTTGGTGGTGGGAGCCGGACACGCTGGCACCGAAGCTGCCGCCGCAGCGGCCCGACTGGGCGCCCGCGTGGCTTTGTTGACCGGCAATCTCGACACCGTGGGGCAGATGAGTTGCAACCCGGCCATCGGCGGCGTCGCCAAAGGCCAGATCGTGCGCGAGATCGATGCGCTGGGGGGATTGATGGGCGAAACCATCGATCGCACCGGCATCCAGTTCCGCATGCTCAACAGCCGCAAAGGGGCGGCCATGCACTCCCCACGGGCCCAAGCCGACAAAAAGGCCTATCAATTCGATATCAAACGTCAGATCGAAGAGAACCCGAACATCGATCTGCGCCAAGAACTCGTCGAAGACATCCTCACCGAAGTCTGCGATGGGCAAACGCGCGTTGTCGGAGTATCCGTTCGAGGCGATGCACGCTACATGGCGCGGGCCGTGATCTTGACGACCGGCACGTTCCTTCAAGCCATCATGCATACCGGCGAAGCCAAAACGCCGGGGGGCCGGGCCGGTGAAGGGACGACTTCGGGCATCAGCGGGGCGCTGGCTCGACTCGAATTCCGTATCGAGCGTTTCAAGACCGGAACACCGGCTCGCCTCAACAGCCGCACCATTGATTACTCCAAGACCGAGATCCAGCCCGGCGACGATCCGCCTCAACCGTTCTCGTTCATGACCGATCGGTTGCCCGAACCGCAGCTCCCTTGCTGGATCACGTACACCAATGAAGCGGTCCACGAACTGATTCGGGCCAACCTGCATCGCGCACCGATGTACACCGGTCAGATCCGCTCCTCGGGACCGCGCTATTGCCCGAGCATCGAAGACAAAGTCGTGCGTTTCGCCGATAAAGATCGCCACCAATTATTCTTGGAGCCCGAAGGACGCACCACGCAAGAGATCTACGTCAACGGGATCTCCACGTCGCTGCCTCGCGATGTCCAAGACCAAATGCTCCGTTTGATCCCAGGGCTCGAACGCGCCCAGATCATGCGATACGGCTACGCGGTTGAATACGATTTCTGTCCTCCCGATCAATTGACCCCGTGGCTGGAGACGAAAGCCGTATCGGGGTTGTTCTTCGCAGGGCAACTCAACGGCACCACCGGTTACGAAGAAGCCGGCGCGCAAGGCTTGATCGCTGGAGCCAGCGCCGCATTGCGATTGCAAGGCCGCGACGGATTGGTGCTGCAGCGCGATCAAGCCTACATCGGTGTGCTGGTGGATGACTTGGTCACGTGCGGGGTCGATGAACCCTACCGCATGTTCACCAGCCGCGCCGAGTATCGCATGATGCTGCGTCAGGACAACGCCGATCGCCGTTTGACGCCCTTGGCGTACTCGCTGGGATTGGTCAGCAACGAACGCTATCAACGCTATGTCGAAAAGATGGAGCAGATCGAATCGGCCCGTCGAGCTGTGGCTGCCCTTCGCATCGGTGACATCCCCGGCGACAAGTACCTCAAACGCAACGAAGTGACATGGCACGAGCTGCGCGAGCGGTTCCCCGAGAGTTTGGCGCACTACAGCGAGGCGATCGGGTTGCAAGTCGAATACGACACCAAGTACGAAGGCTACGTTTCGCGCCAACAAGTCCAAGTCGAGCGGCAGCAGAAAATGCTCGACAAAAAGATCCCAGACGACTTTGACTACGCAGCCATCGTGAGTTTGCGGAACGAAGCCAAGCAAAAGTTCTCGCGGATTCGGCCGATGAATTTGGATCAAGCCGGACGCATCAGTGGCATCACGCCATCGGATGTGGCGCTGGTCTTGGCGTACCTCGAAAATCCCCGGCTGCGGAGCCTTGCTCAGAGCAAGAAAATCGGTGCCGCAGAGGATGAAGCAGCCGTAGGAGAGTTCGAGTGACCGGCAATGCGCCCTCTGCAGATGTGGTCGTGATCGGAGCCGGATTGTCGGGGCTGATCGCGGCGCGGCAACTGGTGCGAGCGGGCAAACGCGTCTTGGTCCTCGAAGCCTCCGATGCCGTCGGAGGACGCATTCGCACGTCGCGCATCGACGGCTTTCAACTCGATCATGGGTTTCAAGTTTATCTGACTGCGTACGAGACCGCGGCTCAGCAATTGGATCTCCCTGCCCTCGGGATGCGGACATTTTCAGCCGGGGCGAGAGTGCGCGTCGGTGGATCGTGGTGGTTGTTCGCCGATCCGATGCGTGCGCCAATCCATAAGCGTTTGTGGCGGGCATTGCAGACCGCGAGGGCACCGATTGCGTCGTTTTGGGATGCTTGGCACTTGTGGCGATTTTGCCGTGATCTCAAGCAACGATCTGCGGAAGAGTTGTTGCGAGAGACCGGCACTTCCACGGAGTCCTTCCTCAGTTCCTACGGCTTCGGTGATCGCATGATCGAACGGTTCTTTCGGCCGTTCCTGGGCGGGATCTTTTTGGATCGAGAGCTCGCGACCGATGCCAGTCGCATGCAGTTCGTGTTTCGCGCGTTCAGTTTGGGTTATGCGGCGCTGCCAGAACGGGGCATGCAGTCGATCCCACAGCAAATTGCGGATTCACTACCAACCGGTTCGATTCGTTTGCAAGCAACCGTTGGCAAACTGGAAGATCGGGCCGTGGTGCTATCCGATGGCCAGAGGATCTCGGCGGACGCAGTCTTGATCGCGACCGACGAGCGTGCGGCGGGCAAGTGGTTGGCTGGGATAGGCAACCACGCGCGCCCTCGCCCTGGAAAATCGACAACCTGCATTTATTATGCGACCGATCTGCTTCCCACTCGCGAACCGATTCTATTTCTCAACGGCAACTCCCGCGGTCGCGTGCATCACGTCGCATTCCCCAGTCTCGTGCAGCCCAGCTACGCGCCTCCGGGGCAACATTTGGTTTGCGCAAACATCGTGGGTTCGACCGATTTGGATGGCGAGGCGTTGGTGAACGCCGTGCATCAAGAAATGGTCGGATGGTTTGGATGGGATTACTGTTGCTGGCGGCATCTCCATACATTTCATATTCCGTATGCGCTGCCAGATCAATCCACTATCGCATTGCAAGAGCGGCACGATCGCGAACCTCGCACGGCGGAATGCCAGGCGCGGGGTTGGTTTGTTTGCGGAGATTATTGCGAAACTGGCAGTATCGAAGGGGCCATGCAAAGCGGGCTGGCCGCCGCCGCTCGGATCGAGCGATTCTTGGCCAATCAACCCACGGCATAGCGTCGATCAATCGCCCAGATGCAGTCCAGCCGCGTGGCCGGTGCTCCACGCGGCTTGAAAGTTGTAGCCGCCGATCGGGCCATCGAGATCGAGGATCTCGCCAGCGAAGTAGAGCCCGGGTTGCTTGCGGCTTTGCATGTCTTGGAAGTTGACTTCACCGAGGGCCACTCCACCGGCGGTGACTTCGGCTTTGTGATATCCGCGCGTGCCGTGGATCGGGATGGGGCATTGCTTGAGAGCCTCGATGATCTGATTGCGAAGTTTTTTAGGGAGTTCGGCCATATGCGGATCGTGGCTGGCTCCGAGGCGCTCCAACAAAGCGTGGGAGAGGCTTTTGGGAATGCGTTGGCTCAACACGGTGGAGATGGCGCGATTGCTTTTGCGGGCTTCGTCCAGCAGCCACGCTTCGCAAGCGCTGACGGGTGTATCGGGGAGCAGATCGACGCGGACTTGCATGCGGGCATCGTCGGGCTGTGCCGAGAAGCACTGCGACACATTCATGGCGGTGGGGCCGCTGCATCCGGTATGGGTCCACAAGAATCCACCGCGCGACGTGGCCCGTTCCAACGCGCATGGCGCTCCATCGGAGGCTTCCACGCGAGCCGTGACCGCGACGTCGTCGAGCGTGAGGCCGCTGAGCGATTGCACCCACGGCTCGTTGGAGACCAGCGGCGTCAATGCGGGTCGCAAGGGTTCGATGGTGTGCCCCATGGCCTTGGCCCATGCATAGCCATCGCCCGTCGTCCCGCAAGCGCTGTAGCTGAGTCCGCCGGTGGTGATCAGCACTGTTGCGCTGGTGAGTTCGTAGGTGTCGGACCGAGTGTGGGCCGATACGCAAAAGCCGTTGCCCGAGGGTGCCAATCGCACCGAGTCGACCGTGCAGCCGGTGATCAACTCGGCCCCTGCGCGAGCCAATCGTCGCACGACTGCATCGCGGACATCGATGGCATGGTTGCTGACCGGGAAGACCTTGCCAGTCGATTCGACTTTGGTGGGGACGCCTTCGGCTTCGAATTCACGGACCACATCGCTGGGAGACAATCGGCTGAGCACCGACAGCAGCACGCGGCCTTTTTTGCCAAAGGCTTCGGCGATTTTTCGGCTGTCGCAGTGGTGCGTGATGTTGCAGCGGGTGCCGCCGGACATCAGGATCTTGACCCCGGCTTTGTTGTTTTTTTCGAGGACCAGCACACGTTTATTGCGAAGGGCGGCGGTTCCAGCGGCCCACAGCCCGGCGGCTCCGCCTCCGACGATGATGGCATCCCAGTGAGATTGCATAGAGGTTGGTGTTTTCGAGGCGACGCTTCACGAGTCAGAGGAACGCAAGACTGGACGCATTCTGACTCGCCCGACCGGTTGGGTCAAACCGAAGGGACCAACGCACAGCCAAGGTAATAGAGCGTGCCACCGAGAAGAACGGCCATCGGAAGCGTCAGCACCCAGGCGATCAGGATCTTGCGAATCGTGCTCCCTTGAATGCCCGATCGGTTGGCCCACATGGTTCCGGCGATGCCCGAAGAGAGGACATGCGTCGTGCTGACCGGGGCGTGGAACAGATCCGCTAGCCCGATGGTGACGGCAGCCACCGTTTCGGCTGCGGCCCCTTGGGCGTAGGTCAAGTGGGTTTTGCCGATCTTCTCGGCGATGGTGACCACGATGCGTTTGTAACCGATGGTGGTGCCAATGCCCAAGGCGAGCGCGGTGCCGATGACCACCCACAGCGGGACGTATTCGATGGCTTCTTTGAAACTCTTGCGCGAGGTGTCGAGTTGCTTTTTGGCGTCCCCTTCGAGTTCGATCTTGCCGACGGCTTGGTTGAATTTGAAGATGGCTTGTCGCACTTCCCAACGCTGTTCGTTGGGGACTTCGTACAGCGAGGACTTGCCATCGAGCATGGCTTCGATCTTGTCGAGCTCAGCCACGATCTCGGGCGTGGATTTGCCGGCGGCTTCGAGCGACGTTTCGATTTGCTGCGCCGAACGGTAGACGTCTTTGGCGAGGTTGGGATGGTTGAGGTCCATCGAGTAGAAGGCCGGTAGGAACCCGATCAAGGCCAACAGGATAAGCCCCATTCCTTTTTGGCCGTCATTGGATCCGTGGGCAAAGCTCACCCCACCGCAGGTCGCGATCAACACGCCTCGAATCCACGAAGGAGGATTGTCCCCTTCGCCGGGAGGTTGGTAGAGGCTGGCATTGCGAAGGAAGAGCTTCATGAGCAACAGCAGCAGCGCCGCGGCCGCAAAACCGATCAGCGGGGAGAGCAACAGGGCTTTCCCAACATCGAGGGCTTTGTTCCAGTTGACCCCCGCGAGCGTGCCTGTGGTCATCAAGCTGTTCGCAAGTCCGACTCCGAGGATCGAACCGATCAGCGTGTGGGAGCTGGAGACAGGCAATCCCATCCACCAGGTTCCCAAGTTCCAAATCACCCCGGCGAGCAACAGGGACATCACCATGACGATGGCCTTGCCACCGGAGTTGTCGATCAACAGATCGACGGGGAGCAAGTTCACGATGCTGAACGCGACGGTGGTGCCGCCCAGCAGAACGCCGAGAAAGTTCATGAAGCCCGAGAAGAGGACGGCGGGAGTGGGCTTGAGCGTTTTGGTGTAGATGACCGTGGTCACGGCATTAGCCGTGTCGTGGAAGCCGTTGATGAACTCGAATGCGAAGGCGGTCAGCAATGCCAACACAAACATGCATTGCCCAGCAAAGGTGAGTTGCTGGAACGATTCCAGGAAGAGTTGGAACATCGAGAAGTAGGGTCCTATGCAGAGGATAGGTGGCAGATCCATGCTGGGTGCGATGGATTTGCTTGGAGCGAAGGCAAAGGTCGGTGGACGTCACCGAGGGCCCTCGAACCAACTAGAGTTTTTGATTTTTTGTTTTCTGTTTTCTTGTCTTGGTTACCTGGATTGGTCGAAGCCGACCCGCCGCGGGGCGCGGAGAGGACGGAGTTCATCCAAGCTTCACAATTCAAGGCTGGCAGATATTCCAAGCCACCAAGCTGCGCAAGGCATCGGTTATACTGCCTTTGCGGCTGGATTTAGCGAGCCGCCCCCCTGTCTCAATCCTCTCGAGGTCCCATCATGCAACGACGCCATTTTCTCGGCGCAGGCTTGGCCGCTAGCGCCTGGCTTGCTCCTTACCAATCGACCCTCGCCGCCTTGCAAGACGGACCCGCCAAGCGGGTCGGATTGATCGGAACCGGTTGGTATGGCAAAGCCGATTTGTTCCGGCTGCTGCAAGTCGCTCCCGTCGAAGTCGTGTCGCTGTGCGATGTCGATAGCAAGATGCTCTCCGACGCCGCCGACATGGTCAAGGACCGTCAGAAGTCCGGCAAGCATCCGCGCACGTACTCCGATTACCGCAAGCTGCTGGCCGAAAAGGACCTCGATATCGTCTTGATCGCCACGCCGGACCATTGGCACGCGCTGCCGATGATCGAAGCGGTGAAAAACGGCGTCGATGTCTACGTGCAGAAACCGATCAGCGTCGATGTGGTCGAAGGCCAAGCCATGTTGGCGGCGGCTCGCAAATACAATCGCGTCGTCCAAGTCGGCACGCAGCGCCGCAGCACGCCTCACCTCATGGAAGCCAAGAAGAACATCGTCGACAGCGGCATGCTCGGCAAGATCTCGCACGCCGAAGTCTACTGCTACTACCACATGCGGGCTCGCGACAATCCGCCCGACGCCACGGCACCCGAGAACTTGGATTACGACATGTGGACCGGGCCCGCCCCGATGCGTCCGTATAACAAATTGGTGCACCCGAGATCGTGGCGGGCGTTCAACGAGTACGGCAACGGCATCGTCGGAGACATGTGCATCCACATGCTCGATACGGTGCGTTGGATGTTGGGGTTGGGGTGGCCGACCAAGGTTTCTTCGGCGGGAGGGATCTACGTCGACAAGGCATCGAAGGCCAACATCTCCGACACGCAGACGGCTACTTTTGAATTCCCCGAATTGAATGTGTTATGGACGCATCGCACTTGGGGTGAAGCACCCGATCCGGCATATCCGTGGGGAGCGACCCTTTATGGCGAGCGCGGGACGCTCAAGCTGAGCGTCATGAGTTATGACTTCATACCGCGCGGTGGCGATGCCAAGCCGGTGCATCGCGATGTAGCGTATGAGTTGGAGCAGTATCCCGAAGACAAGACCGAAAAGGATCTTGAGAAGCACGTCGCCCCCGCGATTCGGGTGCACATGTTGGACTTCCTCAAGGCGATTGCGGAACGAGGCAAGCCGGTGGCGGATATCGAGCAAGGTCACATCTCCACCGCGTCGTGCATCCTGGCCAATCTCTCGATGGAATTGGGTAGGACGTTGACCTTTGATCCGGTGAAGCATGAAGTGGTCGGGGATGCGGAAGCGACGGCGAGACTGCGTCGTCCTTATCGCGCACCGTGGGTACACCCCGAACCCAACAACGTGTGATCGATGGTTTGGGCGATGGCGAGCGCGGTTAGTCGGCCGGGTCTGTAGGGCGGGTCTCCAGGCCCGCCGCGCGCGCTGCTTCACGTTTCTTGGAGCATCGCAGCAACGCCAGCCACCTACAGAGCCGTATCGTGGGGCAGACGGGCCTGGAGACCCGTCCTACGGTTTGGGCGGCGCTGCGCGCGGTGAGGAACGTCGCCGAATGCGGTTAGCCGCGAGGTGCTTCCGCGGGCGCCGGGTCGTTCGGATCCGTTCCGGACGGCGCTACTGCGGGCTGATCCGGTGCTGCTTCCACGACGGGTTGGGAATCTGGATCTGGCTGGGGATATGGAGTCGCTGGAGCCGGATCCGCAGGAACGGGATCGGCAACAGGAGCCGACAATTCAGGAATCGGCTCCCCCGATGTTGCAGCGGGCGGTGTTGCAGCCTGCGAGGTTGCTGTCGGTTCGACACCGAACATCACACGCTCTTCGACAATCACGCCTGGTGCAACCGGTACGGTTCGGCCGTAGACGCGCCGAGGCGCTGCTTTAGGAGCTTCGCTGGATGCGGGAGACAGCGGAGACGCAGGGGAGATCGGAGGGAGAGGGGCACGCAACGCAGGGGCATTGCTGGCGGGCGGGGTCAAAGGTAGGGCGTTGGCTGGGCCTCCCCAAACGCTAGGCGTGCCGGGCAAGGCTGGGTTTTGCAGGAGTTGCACCGGCACCCCGTTGGTCGCGGGGTATTGCGTTGGTGGAATGATCGTCTGCGTTCGGTACGGACCGTTGGCAGTGTTCTCGGTCCAGCCCAGCCCATCGGCTTGGTTGATCAATTGCATGACGCGATCGCCGATGATGTCCTTGCGCGAGGCTTCGCGCTTGTCGTGCTTGTCGCGGAGGGTCTTGAGTTGCTTTTCGAGTTCCTTCAGTTCGGACTCATGCGCCTCCTGACGTTCATTGAATTGTTTTGTGACGAGCTCCGTGATTTTCTTGACCTGTTTCTCGCGATCTTCGTCCGACTTGGTCGCGGCATACGTAGCGAGCAGCCCTTGGATCTGGAATTCGTTTTGCATGTAAGCCGGCGAGAACGGCGCGGTCATGTAAGGGAGCGGGCTGCCGTAAACCTGACCATAGGCGGGAGTCATGTACTGAGGTGGAATTGCAGGCGTTGGCAAAGGCGTGGGAGATGGAAGCGTTGTCGCGAGGTTTCGCGTTTGCGGTGGTGGAGAGGGAAGCGCCGTCGCATAGGTTCCCACTTGCGCCGGCTGAAACCAGCCTACGGCAGGGCCGGGATTCGGCGCGATCGTTGGTGCTTGAGCGTTGGGTGCTTGAGCGGTCGCCCAAGCGTTGGGGGCGGAAGTATAGCCACTCGGCGGAGAAGCACTTGTTGTCGGAGGGCCATACGGGTTGGGATAGGTTGCGGGCCCATAGGGGTTGGGATAGGTCGCGTTGGGGGGCTCCGAGCCCGGCCCTTGAGGTGCCGCTACGGTGTTCGCAGGTAGCTGCCCTGCCATGGGATTGAAGGCCACGGGGGTTCCCGCAGGGAGGATTCTGCTGAATCGTTCGGGGCTTCGTTGGGTGCTCGGGCTGATGCTCCATACGGTGATGCCGGTGGCTGCGGCGACCGTGAGTCCAAAGACTCCAAGCCAAAGAATGCGTCGCTTCATGATGGGGATACT
>JBKCUI010000424.1:0-3972 GCA_046318495.1 Pirellula sp.
CACCAAAGAAACACAAGCCATCGTCAAGCGTGCTCGCCGAACACTTATGAAATCGGAGTGAGTGGCCAGCGGAGAAGGGTAGGGGAGAGCCGTAATGCTTCTAGGCTTAGAGGAAACAACCTTTGCCGCACCTCGAGACGCGCCCAAGCCGAAGCGAACTGAACCGGAGCCGAAACTACTCGGCTCCTTTCTTTTTCGAAGCCTTCGAGGAGGCCCCTCCGTCCGACGACTTCGATTCGGATTTGCTGCTGGCGGCACTGTTCGAGCTGCTCGAATCGCTCTTGCTCGAGTCCGACTTGCTACCGCTTCCCGAATCGCTCGACGTCGACTTGCTATCCGCCGCAGCCGACTTCTTGTACGAATCGCTTCGGTAGTCGGTCTGATAAAAGCCCGAACCTTTGAACACCACCGCCGCCCCGGTTCCGATCAAACGTCGAAGCTTCTTCTTTTTGCACTCCGGGCATTTGGTTTCCGGCTCTGCCGAGATGGATTGGAATAGCTCAAAACGATGTCCGCACGCGTCGCACTCATAGTCATACGTTGGCATCGGAGTTCTCCTGAATCGATACGGAATTCAAACCAAATGGGAAGTTGTTGAGGAAAGACTAGTCTCAAACGGCCTCGATGTCCGCTCGATGTCCGTCGTGAAGCACCGCGCACCGCTAGCGCTGCGAGGTGTTAGCTTTGCGCGGGGCCCGTGGAAACGATGACCATGCTGGGGCGCACGACGCGATCATGCATCATGTAGCCGCGGCTCGTTTCGAGCAGTACGGTTCCAGCCGGGTATTGATCGCTGGGCTGCTGCGCGATGGCTTGATGCACGTTGGGGTCAAAGGCACTCCCAACGCCTGGGATCGGTTTGCAATGATGCTTGGCCAACACATTCGCGAACTGCTGCTGCACCATGCGCACTCCGGCCACAATGCCATCCACGCTGCTGGTACCTGTGGCCGATTCAGTTGCGCGATGCAAGTTATCGACGACTTCGAGCAAATCGTTGACCAATGGCATCGATGCGAACTTGAGTTGCGTTTCCAAGTCTCGCATCATGCGGCGACGGAAGTTTTCCAACTCGGCTTGCGCTTTGAGCTCGCGGTCCCGAAGTTGAGCGACTTGCTGTTCCAGCGCATCGACCAGTTGCTCGGGCGATTCTTCCGGAGCGGATTCGGTTTCTCCAGCTTCGGCAAACACCGAGTCCTTGGTGTGCGGGTCGGCCTTCAGATCTTCGATCGGATCGAATGTGGAATCGTGATGGGGGTGTTTGCTGTTGGACATGGATGGATTTTCCTGGAGCGTAGAAGGAGTACGAGCCGGCGAGCCGCATCGCAAGCGGCCGTCTGCAATTTGCTCAAACAATGGATTCCGTGCTACGAAGTCGATTGGCCTTGGAAGTAGGCCATGATGCGATCCATGAAGCCTTTCCGCTCGGGCGAGATGTTCTTGTCGTCGTGTTCGGCCAACTCGCGCAACAGTTCTTGTTGACGCTTGCTGAGCTTTTTGGGGACCTCGATGATCGTCTGCACGAGCAGATCCCCTTTGGACCCGGTATGTGGATCGGGCATGCCTTGCCCGCGCAGCCGATACACGGTGCCGCTTTGAGTCCCTGCCGAGACATCGAGGGATTTGCGTCCGTCGAGCGTGGGGACTTCGATGGTCGAGCCGAGCGCTGCTTGGCTAAACGAGATCGGCAACTGAAGGATCAGATCCTGCCCATCTCGCTTGAAGATCGGGTGAGGCTTCACATGGATAAAGCAATACGCATCGCCCCGCGGTCCGCCATCGGGGCTGGGTTGCCCTTCGCCTTGCAACCGCACGCGCATGTCGTCATCGACCCCTGGCGGGATCTTGACCTCTAGCTTGACTTCATGCGGTCGAAGCCCATGGCCGTCGCACGATTTGCACGGATGGCTGATGGTCTTGCCACTTCCACGACAAATCGGGCAGGTGGTTTGGACTCGCAACACGCCGGTGGCTTGCACCACCTGGCCGCGACCTTGGCATCGACGGCAGGTTTCCGGCTGCGAACCGGCGGCGGCTCCCGAACCGCTGCAGCCATCGCACACGGCATGGCGCGTGAGCGATACGGTTTTCGCAACGCCCCGAGCGGCTTCCTCAAGATCCAACGTGACGTCGCAGCGCAGATCCGCACCGCGCCGTACGCGCGTTCGGCCGCCCCGTCCGCCGCCGAAGAAATCCTCAAAGATCGTCCCGCCAAAGACGTCGCCAAAGGCTTCAAAGATATCCCCGACGTCGCGGAATCCACCGTTGGCATCGGCGTGACCAAAGCGATCGTAGCGAGCCCGCTTCTGCGCGTCGCTCAACACTTCGTACGCTTCGGCCGCTTCCTTGAACTTGTGAATGGCCTCCGCGTCCCCCTGATTGGAATCGGGGTGGTACTTGAGTGCCAACTTGCGATACGCCTTGGCGATCTCGTCCTGCGACGCAGAACGCTCAACGCCTAGGACTTCATAAAAATCTCGCTTGGATTCCGTTGGCACGATGGATCAGGATCTCAAAGGGCATGGATCGGCTTAGAAAAAAAGGTCATTCGAAATTCGAATGACCCTTGGATCGATTCACGGTGCCACGGTGAACTCGCTTCGCGTCGAATCCGTGGAGCTTGTCCACGGACTCGACCAATGCAAGGCACCGACTGCACGCGATCGGGCAGAATCGTTCCGCAAGTCCAACTAGCGGATCGATCCTTCGACCTTTCGCTTCTTCTTGTCGTCTTTATCGAGCGTGGTGACCAAGGCTTCGGTGGTCAGCAACAATCCCGAGATGCTGGCGGCGTTGGCCAAAGCCGTGCGCACTACCTTCACCGGATCGATGATACCAGCCTTGAGCATATCGACATACGCACCCTTGTGGGCATCGTAACCCATGGTGACGGGCTTTTGACGGACTTCGTCGGCCACGACGCTACCGTCGATGCCGGCGTTGTCTGCGATTTGACGCAGAGGAGCCTCGAGAGCACGCAAGATGATCTCGGCGCCGGTGCGTTCATCGCCCGACAATCCCGAAGCCACCTTGGCCACCGCATCGGTGCAGCGCAGCAGAGCCACACCGCCACCGGGGAGAATGCCTTCTTCAACGGCAGCTCGGGTCGCATGCAATGCGTCTTCCACGCGAGCTTTCTTCTGCTTCATGTCGGCTTCGGTCTCGGCACCGACACTGATCACCGCCACGCCACCGGCCAACTTGGCCAATCGCTCTTGGAACTTTTCCTTGTCGTATTCGCTGTCGGTCTGTTCGATCTGGGCGCGGATTTGAGCCACGCGTTGATCGACTGCCTTGCGGTCTCCGCCCCCTTCGACGATGGTCGTGTTGTTCTTGTCCACAACCACCTTCTTGGCTCGTCCGAGATGATCGAGCGAAATTTTCTCGAGTTGGATCCCGAGGTCTTCGCTGATGAACGTGCCGCCGGTGAGGGTAGCGATATCGCCCAACATCGCCTTGCGTCGATCGCCAAAGCCTGGAGCCTTGACGGCACACACGTTCAGCGTTCCTCGCAGCTTGTTCACCACCAACAGCGTCAACGCTTCCGCATCCACGTCTTCGGCGATGATCAACAGAGGTTGTCCAGCGGTGCTCACCTTCTCGAGGACGGGAACCAGATCGCGCAGGTTGCTGATCTTTTTGTCGTACAGCAGAATGAGCGCGTTTTCGAATGTGCAGCTCATGTCCGACGGGGTGTTGATGAAGTACGGCGAGACGTAGCCCTTGTCGAACTGCATCCCATCGACATATTCGACGTTCGTATCGGCTGTCTTGCCTTCTTCGACGGTGATCACGCCGTCCTTGCCGACCTTCTCGAACGCGTCGGCCATGATCTTTCCGATCGCGCCGTCGTTGTTCGCGGAGATCGTCGCGACATTCAGAATGTCTTCCTTGCCCTTCACAGGCTTGGCGAGACCGTCGATTTCCTTGCTCGCCGCCATCACCGCGAGCTTCATGCCGCGGATCAGCGCG
>JBKCUI010000425.1:0-6372 GCA_046318495.1 Pirellula sp.
CCCTCGCAAGGGTACGCAACAGCAACACGCAATTCACCGCAATGAGGGCATTGACGCAGCGCGTCGCGTTTGGCCGAGAGATCCGCGAGACATCTCTCGTTGCCCCACCGATCTTCGTTCTCGGGCATTGGCGCAGCGGCACGACCCTGTTGCACGAGTACCTGTCGCTCGATCCGCGGCTGGCTAGCCCAACGACCTTTCAGTGCTTTGCTCCGTGGCACTTCTTGTTGACCGAGAATCTGGTCACGCGTTTCGGAGGTTTTTTGCTACCGAAGAAACGTCCGATGGACAACATGAAGGCCGGATGGTCTCTTCCCCAAGAAGACGAATTCGCGCTGATGAATCTGGGGGCTCCGACGCCCTACCTTCGCATCTTGTTTCCCAACGAACCGGTCCCCTACCCCGATACCCTCAACAGCCAACGGTTCGAACCCGAGCACTTGGAAGTTTGGAAGCAGCATCTCGATTGGTTTTTGCGAGCGGTCACGTACAAAACAGGCAAGCGACTGCTGCTCAAGAGCCCGCCCCACACTGGCCGAGTCGGGATTCTGCGAGCCATGTATCCGGATGCCAAGTTCATCCATATTGCGCGCGACCCACGCAAACTCTATCCGTCGACCATCAAGTTGTGGAACTCGCTCGATGCGGTGCAATCGCTTCAATCCACGACCGATCAAGCGCGATTGCACGACTTTGTCATCGAGTCGCTGAAGTCGATGTACGAAGCATTGGAGGCCGATCGAGCCGGGTTGCCAGCCGATCAGATCCTCGATGTGTCGTATGAGTCCTTGACGAAGGATCCGATTGCGGTCGTAGCGAAGATCTACGATCAATTGGAACTGGGAGAATTCGAACCGGTCCGTGCAAAGCTTGCAGAGCGTGCGGAGAAAGAACGGGACTATCAAACGAACAAGCTTGAATTGACCGCCGAGGAAGAGGCGATGGTCCTGGGCGAATGGCGTTCGTACGCCGAGCGTTATGGCTATCTACCGCGGACTGCAGCCTAGCAGCTTTCCGAGCGTCGCATGCGAGTTGGGGACGATTCAGACACCGTCTCATCGGGCCGATTTCTTTCAAGACTGAATCGCCACCCACCCCCTTGGCCCCATCCTATTCCTCGTAGTGGATCTTGCTAAAGATCCCGCGCGCAATGCAATCGCCAGCAAGACTGAAGCGCCACCGACTTGGCTCCTTGTTTCCTTGTAGTGGATCTTGCTAAAGATCCCGCGCGCAATGCAAAGCGCATCCAAACGCTCTCGGCGGTACCCACCACGATCGAGCCTACTTACGTGCCTAGCCCTTTTTCTTGCCATCCTCGCACCCCTCGCCCCTAATAGGGGAGAGGGGCTGGGGGTGAGGGGTTCCACGCAGCGTTGACCACTCTGACACATCGCCCTAGCGACCGGTATCACGCTCATCCCGAACCGAGAATATCAACCACGAAATAAACGAAAAACACGAAAAGGCGAACAACCAAACATCGGTTTGACCTTCGTGGTCAAAATCATGCCGCGCTTGGTGCCAAGTCCCGATTCCGAAAAGCACTCGCATGGCCACCACAAAGGTTGCTCGCCCCCTCTCAACGTAGCGTCGATCCATGCTTCTTCAAAGGATGACACGATGTCCAAGAAACAGAGGTGCGGCGTTCTGTTGTGGTATTCTCCGCAGCTCAGTTGAGCGGAACATTCCGTTGCGGTAACCTTAGTCAATGGAAATATCCATTACCCCCGCGCGAGTCGAGGGAGAATGTATCGTTCGGTCCGATCCCAAGCCTCACGCAAAGACGCAAAGACGCAAAGAGGATCGCCATGTTGGAATTGCTTGTTGCAGTGCTGATGCCACCGGAGAAGGACGATCGATCATCGGCACGTCGATTCTCCGCCCAGTCCCTCCATAAGCTTGGTTTGGAAAGCGTTGGACTCGCAAACGGTCTGATCTGCGTCCACGTGCGATAGCCGCACTGGGGATCAGGCCTGCGTTTTGTTCCCATGGCGTCGTCGTGTTTTTGCGTGACTACGCGTCTATGCCATCCGCAGCGATCCGAATCGAATCTTTTGACGGCCCCACCTGGAGTCTGGTATCATCCTGGATGGGGCAACCCGAACCGAACAACACGATGCACCAAAGCTCTAGGTCGACTGCGTTGACTTGCGTCGAGTCATCCCCTCGGGCTTGGTGATCGTACGAGTTCGTCCATACAGATCCGTGCGAAATCCAAACCCATACGAATCAACCGATCGTGGTGTCGTTAACACCACCGACATAAGCCAGGCCCGCGAAGCGACTGGATGGTTTTCGAGATGGCCTATTGCCTTAGTTCTAGTATCCGTTGGAATTGTCGGGATCGCCGCGCATGAGTTAGCGATCCCAAAGTTTCCTTGGGGTAAGAACGACCAGTTTCTCACGTTTGTTTGGTGTGGCTTTTCCTTAGCAGCGATTGGCTCGGGGCTTGGCTTTCTATCGAATCGCAGGTTCGGCTTGGTCTTAGGAGCCGTTTTTGGCCCAATCATTCTCTGGGGGATTTTTGCAGTGGCGTTGTTTTTGTATCTTGAATTAAGCGGCGAAACATTCTTTGGCGATTGATGACGCCAGCGGACGAACAATCCATTGCACTCAAGTGGCCTGCCGTCGAGTCTCGGCTTTAGAAACCTGACTCACGGCCACTCGGTGAATGGTGACATTCCGCTCGACTCGCGAAACGAAACACGCTCGCCCATGAACCCTCCGAAAGAAAAGCAATTCACGATTTGGCAGTTGATGAAAGGAGTCGCAATCGCTGCCTTCATCACTAGTGCATTGGTGCCATGGATTCGCGAGTCGGATGAGATACTTGCGAATCCTGGTCTTTTCGTCGTGGTGATGGCATTGTTTTTCTTGGTCCAGGCACCTCTTCTTTTTCTTCCTAACTTCATCGACTGGGTTCTTGGAAACAAAAAGAGTAAGCCGTCCGAGTGAATGCGTGCACGACTTGCTGCACGCGAATGCCAGTTCCAAGCTGGGTTGTATAGACGTCGCTAGCTAGGTTGGGCCCGAGAAGCGCGGAGTTCACGTTCCCTGGCAGATTGGGAATCGATGCGCAATTCGGCTATACTACCAAAGGCCGTAGTGACGTAAACGATCGGAACCATGGGATGCACGAACGTCGCCGAACGCGTCCGTTGGCAATGGGAAATGAGCTCCGAGGACTTCGTGAGCCCAGTCGTTATCGTGGAAAAGCAGCATGCGAATCCATCCCCGAAGACTGTTTTGCAATGTTGTGGGAGACTTTTACGCAACTGGCGAAAACCCAAAACCGGGCAAGTCGCGTTCCCGTTGGATGGGTGATTGTTTGACGTGTCACGGACCCGAATCGCAAGCGCAGGAATTGCTTGCAGAACTCAACAGCGAAAACACGACTACCTATTTTGTACGCCAGCCGGAAACAGAGATCGAAACTGAACGCGCATGCAGAGCCGTTCAGTATTGCTGTGTTGATGCTCTGAGATATGCAGGACAGAATCCCGCCATCATACACAGGCTCGGAAACAACCCGGCGCATTGTGATTACGTGATCGCGAAAGACGGACGCATGGTGTATTGTCTTGACGAGAATGGCGAACTTCTACCATGGGCCGCCGAAATTCGGAACGCCATCGGGATGGGAATCGATGTTCCTTCCGTCCCAGAGGTGTAGAATTACGATAACAATGGCATGAACAAGAAGCACTCGATCGGCCGTTTTGACTTCCGTTGAGTTAACCACCCGTGCTCGGTGATGCCCGTCGTTATTCGGATCAACAACGCGCCAATATGACCCGCGACCCTAACCCGTACGAATCTGCGCTTCTACCGTCGGTGCCTCAGCGGTCCGCGCGGGACCAATTGCTTCCTGTCGCAATTGCTCTGTTGGTGTTATCGGTACTGCATTGCATCTTCGGGCTTTTCTATTTCGTATTCGTCTACAGTTTCACTTTCGCTCCTAACGCTGAGCCAGTGGATGCACACAGGCTTACGGTAACTTCCATGTACTATGGAATTACGATGCTCTACAGCTTGCTCTTGGCCTCCGGCGCATTCAGCATGATGCGGCAAGGTTCGTACATGTGGGCGGTGACCGTTTGTGTCTTGGCGCTCATACCCATGCTCGGCCCGTGTTATCTCCTCGGGGTCCCCGTGGGAGTATGGGGAATACTTGTACTTAGGCGTCCTGCGGTTCGCGAATCCTTCGCGGGAATGTGACGCTCCAACTCCATCGTGGCATGGGTGCCAGCTTAGTTGGGTGGGTGGTACGTCTTTACCTTCTTTACTGTACTGGGTGATGGCCGTCGTTCTGGCTCGTAGACTGTCGGATCCCCCTCCGTGCTCGTGCTCGTCGCGCGGCGATTTTGGCAGCTTGAGCAGGGGATCAGCGATCCCCCCCTCGAAGTTGGATACCGCGGTTGGATACCGCGTTCGCGTCTCCAGCACAGCGCGGCGATTACGAGCACGAGCACGATAAGAAGACGAAGTTGCGAGGCGGGGGGCGATTTCCCCCCTACAGAAAAAGGCCCTGTAGGCAAACGGGCAATTCGGACAAACAGATCCGATTGATCGGCCGAAGTCCGTTGGAAATTGCAGCTTGACCCACCGTTACAATCCGTTAATTCGTTGGGTGGGTTGCGGGTGTCCGGGGGGTTTTTTGGTTCCTGCTCCTACCTCGAAGGATGGCTGGATTCTCATTCCGTTCGGGAGTCCCAGCCGCTTATCTCTCTTCTTGCCTGGAATGTTTTGGAGTTCGATCGAAATGGCAAAGCAACGCAAACGGCGATTGAGGTTGGAGTCCTTGGAAGGGCGGCAAATGATGGCTGCCGACGGTTGGACGAGCGCAGAGGGACTGAGTGGCGGCGCGGCAGCGATCTCGCTCCGGCACAATCTACTGCACGCCACCGACGTGGATATCGATGGAACCACGTCTCCGCTCGACGCACTGATCATCGTCAACGAAATCAACAGCAATCGATCCGACCTGGGCTCGATGCGGATGTCGGATACGAACAACGACGGCAGCGTCTCGCCGCTCGATGTTTTGGTAGTCGTCAATACGCTGAATTCGGATCGAGAGTTATCTGGTTGGTTCCAGAGCAACCCAGGCTTCAATCAACTCGGACTCGATGGTGCGTCCGATCGTCAGAGCGAAGGATTGTTGGCGGTAGAGGATACGGTCAACGTGACATTGCCCACCGACGCGACTTCGGTGCGACCGGTGACGATCGATGCCCTGATGAACGACATTGGCAATGGGCTGCGAATCGTTGAAGTGGGTAATTCGCCGTTCGCTTCGATCACAGTTGTGGAGGACCCAGACAATCCGGGGAGGGATGTTGTGCGATATGTACCTCTGCCAGGAGCGGCCAAATACGATCGGTTCTCCTACACGATCGAGGATCGGGACGGGTTTCAGTCGACCAGCTTCATTTCGATGAACTACGAACAATCGGCTGATGGTTTTCAAGTCTTCCGCGTCGACACACCTGAGCAGGTTACAGTCGATGCCGGCGAGGTTGCACGGTTCCGCGATGCAGACGGTCGTCCGACAATTCAAGTAAATTACATGGGAGATCAGCCCGCCAAGGTCGGCATCTTGCTTAGTTGGGCTCCCCCTAGCGGCTACTACGTTGGAGACCGATTTGCCGGGCGACTGACCTCGACGGCGGAACCTTCAGATGCCTCCGTATACGCTCAGCCCACCGGAGCAGTGTGGATCTACGGGTCGATTGCCGGTGTCAATCGCATTTTGGCCAATCTTGAGTACACGCCTGCTTCAGGATTCTCAGCGGAAGAAGGCTTGAGCCTCAATCTATTCGCCTTCCTGTACAGCGATCTGAACATCAGCGTGCGCACGCTTCTGGAACGGATCGAAGTCGTTGTCAGCCGCGATGTCCTCGCCCCACGCGCAGTTGATGATTTTTTCGCGTTCGCTTCTGTCGAGCGGCCCGTCGAAGTGGATATTCTGGCTAACGATCGCACTTCGAATGGGGGTGGCAATAGTGGATTGCGGCTGATCAGTATCACTCCTCCATCTCATTCAGATGCCGAAATCATTTGGGATGCTTCCAAGCGAAAAGTGATCTATCGAGGGCGAAGCACAAGCATCCTGGGCATTGATCAGTTTGCCTACACGATCGAGGACGAGTTTGGCCGGCAATCCCAAGCGATTGCAACGCTGGGTTGGAACTAGTTCTCGCATCGATAAGTTGCCGTGAGAACACAGCGACCTGAGTCGGAGTAGATGTCGTTGCAACGGGCTTGAGATACTATAGGGGAGTGCGTCCCAGCGAGCGGATGCATCCCCATTTTTCGTATCCATTCTCCTCGGCATCCACTTCGGGAGATGCTTGTCCCATGCGTAGCCAC
>JBKCUI010000426.1:0-12601 GCA_046318495.1 Pirellula sp.
ACTTCCAACAGCGACGAAACCCGCCCTCGAATGACCACTCGCCCCGAGGTCGGCTCCGTGATACGACTGAGCACCTTAAGCAGCGTGCTTTTTCCAGCCCCGGTCTTGCCAATCACCCCCAGCACTTCCCCTTGCTCAACATCAAAACTGACGTTTTTCAAGGCCCAGTAAAGTGTTTTGTCCGGCTCGGCCCCCTCGTCGTAAACCAAGGGTTTTTCGCCAAACGTGTCGAGCTTGCGCAGATTCTGGAAGTTCTTCCAAGGCGAGCGCAGCAGCTGCCCGAACGCTCCGACAAACGAGTCGGGGATCTCCTCGACCGCACCGATGCGATACGCCTTGGACAATCGATTCGCGCTGATTACCGTCGACATACTTTTCTCGTTGCTCCCTAAGCCAATGCTTGGCTTGCCCACACCTACCTGATCAACCCTTGGTACCGCCCGCGTCCGTCGGCCAATTCAGCAGCGATCCAACGAAACTCGCGGCCGTTGGGGAGTTTCTCCGACGACCGGGACCTCGGCGGAACGACAGCACTCCTTTTCCTAAGCCCCTCGCGAACGGTCCCTCCACGCGCTGGGCCGTTCGCGCACGCGATCGCCCCAGCTATTACGCCACGTCGGCAAATAGCCTTTCCTGCTTCCGGAAGTACAACAACCCGGTAACAAGCAAAAACAAAGAGCTCAATGCCCCAATACCGATGAGGTCCCAAGGCATGGGTCCAGTACCCAACAGTGCCGACCGAAACCCTTCGATCACTCCAACCATCGGATTCACGGCGTACAACATTTGCCAACGCTTCGGAATGATCGCAGCTGAGTAAATCACCGGCGATGAGTACATCAGCAGTTGGATGATGAACGTCAATGCATGCTTGACGTCCCGGTACTGAATCGCCATGGCCGTTAGCCATGTGCCGATCCCCATCGCGCTGATCACCATCACCCCGACCAGCAGCGGCAACACCCAGACGTTCGACGAAGGCGTCACCCCATAAAACAACATCAACCCGAGAAACATCACAAATGCGATCCCGAAATCGACGAGCTTGGCCAAAACGCCTGCCAACGGCAAAATGATCCTCGGGAAGTAGACCTTGCTGACCATCTGCGCTTGGCTGACCAAGCTGTTGCCCGCCTCCAAAATCGCATTCGAAAAGTAGGTCCACGGAACCAGAGCGGCCAACGAAAACAAACTGTAGGGAACCCCCTCAGAATCGATCTTGGCAAACCACCCGAAAACCACCGTGAAGATGATCATGGTGAACAAAGGCTGCAAAATCGCCCATCCAATCCCGATAGCGCTCTGGGCATACAGGACCTTGATGCTTCGCCACGTCAAAAACCGCAGCATATCCCGATAGCCGTACAATTCGGAAAAATCAATCAACCTCCAACCGGGTTTCGGCTCGATAACGACGACTTGCTCGTGGCTGGGCATGAAATCTGGGACTGCAAAAGATGCGACGCGGCTTCAAAGAACGGTTTCAAAAGACTAACTACCACCTTGCGTTTCCACAAGGCATTCGGCGATTTGTCGCATCAGAGGTCGTCTGCACGGCCGCCTTCGGACCCCATGGGACTCCTCAGACCGCGCTGCTGTAGCCCGCGGTTCAGCTTGCCGAACCCGGTTCCAGATCGGGGGCTTCAGACCGCATCCGCAACACCCGTGCCGGATTCCCCACGCTCAAACTCGCAGGAGGCAATTGCTTCACCACGACCGCTCCGGCCCCTACAACGGCCTTGTCTCCGACATTCGCCATGACGATGCATCCTGTTCCAACCCAACAATCCTCCCCCACAACAACGCATTCGGGACTCCCTCCCTGCATGCGAATGGGCACCGCCAGATCCTCGTAGTGATGGACTCGCTTTCCGGATGGAATCATCACCCGCGACGCGATCAGTGTGTCCTTGCCAATCGATACCCATCCCATCTCGCAGAACGTTCCGATGTAGACGTGGCTGCCGATTTCGGATCGCGGGTCGCAAATGACGCTACCCATGCAAATCCGGGCGGTCGGGTCGAACGAGGCGAGCCGACAGTAGTAGTACGCTCCACGCAACGCGTTTCCGAGATTCCCTGGAATCATGGCGAGCCACTGGGCACCGCTCTCAAACGCACGTTTTTCACCCCAAACCAATCGACCCAGGCTCACCCCGACCAAGACCGGACTCACCGCAGCGATCGAAAACCAAAGTGCGATTCGCTTTAGAATCTTCTTCATGCGACCCTCAAATCTTGGCTTAAGTTGGCTGTGGCGCTACCAGACCAGCAGCCCGTCCTGGCTCTTAGTCCGCCCTAAGCTTCCTGCCTGCAAGCCGTTCGTACTCGCGCCCGTACTGCTCCAGGCAATGCTCCAGCGAAAACTGGGATTCGATGCGTTTTCGACCCGCCGCACCCATGGCTTCACGCAGCTCGGCGCTGGCGAGCAATCGATTCAGGCATTCCGCCACTTGTTTGTAGTCCCCCCGCGGCGCGAGAAACGCTTCTACGGCGTGGTCAACGTGCTCGGCGTTCCCTCCCACGTTCGTCACCACCGCAGGACAACTGCATGCCATCGCTTCGAGCAACGTCAGCGGTGAGGCTTCGCTCAAACTGGTCAACGCAAAGACATCGACGCACTGCAAAAAGTCTTGCACATCATTGCGAGCTCCCATAAAGCGGACGGACTCCTCAATCCCTTCGCTTCGAATCAACGCTTCCAATCGGGGACGTTCCTCCCCTTCCCCCAACAAAAGCAACTGCGCCTCCGGATGCTGCGCAGCAACGATCGTCCACGCCTTGAGCAACGTTGTGTGGTCTTTGACCGGATGGAATCTTGCCACACATACCACCAACGGCCGATCCTCATCCAACCCCAGTTTTCGCCGCAATACTTGGCGATCCGCGAGCGAACCGCGTGGCCGAAACTTTTCGATCGGAACTCCGTTGAGGATCACGCTGCAACGCGGAAATCCATCGACCTTCACCACCGCATCGGCGCTGAACTGACTGCACGCCCCGATGGAATCGGCGTACCGAGCCAGCACCAGGGAATTGGCCAGTCTCCGCTTCCAGTTCACCTTGTCAGGATAGTGCCGACCATGCTCTGTGAAGAACAGCTTGGGGCGTGACCAGCGGCATTTGCGTTTCGCCAATGCGCTATAGAAGAACGGTGTGTACTGATGTGCATGCAGCACTTCGATGCGGCGGGCATCGAGTTCCTTGGCGTACCTGCCAGGCACACTCCAATCCACCCCAGGCTGGCGATCGAGAACGACGATGTCCCGCCCCTCCGATCGCAACCGCTCGCCAATGGCGCCGAGAGCATCCAAACAAAAGATCGTCGGCCGAATCGCGTCACCAAAATACGTCAGCATCCGATCGATCAGCACTTCGGCCCCGGCCACCTGCATCTTGTGTACGCAAAACCCTAGACGAATCGGATCGTTGGTCATTGTTGTTACTTAGCTTAGGCCAAATGCAAGGGAAATGAATGGAGGATGAATTGGCGGTCTGCGATGCCGACCTCGAAAAAGACAATCGACCGAACCGGGGCTTGGAACATCAAATCACGCTGGCGTCCGCGATGGAGTTTCCCCATGCTCCGCCATGCCACGCAATCCCAACATATCAAGGAAGGACTGCAGTTTCGCCTCCCAACTATACCCTTGCTCGCACCCTCTCCGAGCGGCCTGAGCCATGTTCTCGGCCATCTTCTGGTCCTGCAGTGCCTCAACAGCCTCCAACCACTGCTCCGGAGTATCCGCAATGAGCACACCGCCGGCATGCTCAATCCCCGTGGCAGCCTCGTGCGTCGCGACGACCGGCCGCCCACACGCCAACGCCTCGAGAACTTTGTTCTGAACCCCTCGCGCAATCTTCAACGGTGCGATCGCGAAGTGCGCCGACAACACATACGGCCGAACATCGTCGACCTCTCCCACCAAATGAACCCCCGGAAACTTTGCCAACTCCTGCACTTTGGCCGACGGCCTACGGCCGACGATTTGGAGCTTGGCGGACGGATAACGCTGGAGAATCACTGGCATTACGTGTCTGACAAACCAATCCAACCCCTGTTCGTTTGGCCAATAGTCGAGCACCCCGACAAACACCATCTGAGGGGCCCCTTGTCGCATCGGTCCGTACACAGATTCGGGAAGCGCGTAGGGTGAAAAGTACTCTTGGTCGACGCCGTTGCTCACCGCGCTCACGGCGCTTCCGGGATGGATGGCACGGTAGAGACTCGCCTCTTCTTCGCTGACCACGGTCATCCAATTGGCTTCCTTGGACAACCGAGCCTCCAAGGCCTTCACGCGCTCTGCCTCCATGCGATACAGCAACTTCCGAGCGCCCCGCGTCGTGCCGACGTAATCCCGCCATTTTTGACTATCGACGTCCACCAAGTCCACGACGACTTGCTTGGGACGTACCCCAAAAAACGAACTGTACTGCCCCATGCTCGAACAGTACAACACCGCTCCATCCACGAGACCGGCCGTCCATCTCCGAACTTGCTCAGCCAACGACTGACTAAAGAACGCTCCTTCGGTAGCCGATCGGCCAAACGCCATCGACGTCATGGCCCGCACCCAACGACCGCGCGGGGGCAACCGATGGATTGAGACCTCTTCGCAAAGCTCCCTCAACGCGGCTTCATGCTCGGGCAACCAAGCCTCGTCCGCCACGCTCCCAAGCTTGATGTCTGCGTACTTCGAGAGGAACTTAATCGTGTGATAAGCTCGGATTCGATCCCCGCGATTCGGTGGATACGGCAGTCGGTGCGTAAGGAAAATTACTTTTGGCCGCATCTCGTTACTCTCTACTAACCCACCGAATCCTTACCCGGTGGCCTCGCTACGCTGAGCCAAATCTGCCATTCAAAACACAAGCAGGACAACCGGCCCGCGAGTAAGGATCAAGCTTCAACGCTTCGCGCCGTCTGCACAAGCAGTGCGAGCGGCGACGCTGCCTGAGGATTCGCTACGAAAGACTCGCTGAGGGTCACGGATTCTAATCAGCCCCCCCACCCTTCGCAAGCAATCAGGTAGGGAATTGATGCTCGGCAACCAAGGAGCGCTCGTCCCCGACAATCCTCATTGCGGCTCCGACTGCCACGCAAACAACCTCGTGCTGAAGTAACGCTCAGCCCGATCGCACAACAGCGTGACTACGTTTGCAGATTCCCCATGCTCCATCGCTTCATGCAATGCCGCAGCAACGTTTGCACCCGACGACGATCCAACCAATAACCCATACTCTCGATTCAACCGCAACGTCATCGCGATGGCCTCTGGACTGGTCACCTTGACCACGCGATCAATCGCCACTCCCTGCAGCAACGGAGGCACGAATCCCCCGGAAATCCCCTCGATCCAATGGCAGCAGGCCTCTTCGCCAGCCAACAGCGCAGCCTCTGCCGGCTCCATCGCCACAATCTGCGTCCCCGGATCCCGATCCTTCAGGGCTCGCGCACACCCGGCCAAGGTTCCCCCGGTGCCGTATCCGGACACGAACACATCCACCCGTCCGGGCATCTGCGCCAAAATCTCCTGGCCAGTCTCGTGTTCATGGTCGCGGGCATTGATCGGATTCTCAAACTGACGGGGCAAGTAATAGCGAGGATTCTGCTCAGCCAAGCGTTCTGTCAGAGCGATTCCATCGCGATAGCCGGCCCCGGAAAACAAAATGAGCTCGGCGCCGAAATGCTCGATCATCTTCCTCCGTTCCCCGCTGGCCTTCTCGGACATCACGATCGTGACTCCATAACCGCGGGCTGCCCCCAACATCGCCAGCGCAATCCCGGTATTGCCGCTGGTGCACTCCAAGATGTTGGACTCGGATGTCAACGCCCCGCGAGCCTCCCCGTCGAGCACGATGGTCCGAGCCAATCGATCCTTCACACTTCCACTCGGGTTCAAGAACTCGCATTTCGCCCAAACCGTCCGATTTTCAGGCTCGAAGTGAATGGGAATCATCGGCGTGTTCCCGATCAATTGCATGAGCGCATCCCCCCGTCGCCCACGCCGCTCGCTCCCGCTTGCCTCTCGAAATACGCTCGCCATTCGCTCTTTCCCTAGGTTCCATTTCGGTGCTCGGATTCCGATCCGGCGGAACCACGAACGCCCCACTGCGGATCTCCTCCAAAGACTCGCGATGCACCAAGCCCATCAACCGCCCACCGAAGAGCGACTCGCCGGCATTTGCAACACCGGCAACGGTACATGGCCATCACGATACAGCACATTGTAAGCACAGAACGGAATGATGTGCCCACTGGGCAACACATGGTGCGTGCAACACTTCATGACCCGGCGAACGTCAAAGTTGTACGCATCCAAGAACGATGTGATCGTGATCCGAAACAGCTCTTTGCCTCCGATCTGCTTTTCGATCACCTTGGCAATGAATGCCTCTCCCATACGCCGCGTCTCCTCTCGGCTGCGCTGCTCTGCCCCGAGCCCCCCGCCCAACGCGACCACTGCAGGCTCATTAGCCCCCGACTCCGCATCGCCGCAACCTTCCGGTCCACAGCATCCCTCTGGCCCGCATCCGCGCGTTCTTGCCAAATACAACTCCATCAGCCGCTTCCCCTCCTCGCGCGTAAAGCTCAATCCATTGGCCAACAAATCGAGATTGATCTTGGCATCCATGAATCGCGTCAACGGGACCAATTGCCCTGCATGCCGATAGGCCAACGACAAGATATGGCAATTGGGATGGGCACACGGCAACGGAAAAAAGTCTTCGCGCGTAAAGGCCCCGCCCGACTGCTCGCAAATACCCCGCACACAGTCCGGGAAGGTCACCCGCTGCTCCAACACTTCGGGCAACATCGTGCGCCCGCTGTACGTGGCGGGCTGCAGACTGAGCCCCGTAATCCAAGGCTTTTCTGCACACAATTGCAGCAAACGACCATACTGATCGTCGTTCACTCCGGCTTGCATCGCCGCCACGATCGTCACGTTCAGCCCCGCTTGCCCTACGGCTTCGATGGCTCGCATCTTGATCTCTTGCAACGCTTCTCCTCGCAGCGCCTGATGGACGCGATCCTCCATGCCATCCATCTGCAGATAAACTTCGACACGGTCGCGATGGGCTGCAAGCTTCTCAACCAGCTTGGCATCCTTGGCCAACCGAATGCCGTTCGTGTTGACCATCACGTAATCGATCGGTCGCGCCAACGCCTCGTCCAAGATCCTCGCAAACTCCGGATGCGTGGTCGGCTCTCCACCCGAAAGCTGCAACACCTCCACCCGCCCCTCCGATGCCACCAGCGCATCCATCGCCGTTGTGACTTGCTCGACACTGCGATGCTTCAGCCCCGGCTGACTGTGCGCATAACACATCGGGCACGTCAGATTGCAGTTGTCGGTTATCTCGAGCACCCCGATGCATGTGTGCTGCTCATGATCCTCACACAACCCGCAATCCAGCGGACATCCGCGCACCACCGGAGCCCGCGTCGCATTCGGGACCTTGGCGGGAAGCGCATAGTCATACCGGTCGTACCAAGACGCATCGCTGCAAATGAAGTCTTCGCGGACTCCATGCTCTGCACAGCGTTTGCGGAAATAGATTCGCCCCCCTCGGTCCAAAATCTTCGCCGGAACAACACTCAAACACTCGGGGCACAGACTCTGCGTCGTCCCCAAGTATCGATACGGTACGACCGCCTTGGCTCCCCTCGAAACAGGTTGCATCACTTGGGTTTCCTAGGCAAAAACAAACGAAAGAGGACAACGCCGAGGGTGACTGCAGCCACCGCCGCCAGCGCAAAGGAAAACACGAAAAACATCTCGTAACCCGGCCCAGCGTTCGCCCCTTGAGCCGCCGAGTTACTGACCGCGCACACGCTCAAGAATGCCACTCCAGCAGCGACCGGCGACAGGAATCCTACTAAACACGAAACGAGAAACACGACCCCATCTGGCAATCTTCGATTCAGCTCGCCCACACCCGCTCTGGCGAACAACCTGGACTGGTACACCACGCCGTGAAACAACGCGATGACATACATGCAGCCGAAAAACAAGATGGATGCGAATCCGCCAACCATTCCCGACGCAAGAAGCGCCACAAACAGACCAATCATCGGCCCCCAATACCCCATCCCCAATTGTGCATTCAGCGCTGCAGAAAGGCCTGGAGATGCCGAAGGCTCAAACGGATTGTCGGATTGAGAAACGCCAACTCCAACACCAGGGCCCAGTGGATTTGCCCCATCCGCATAAGGATTGGTAGTTGGTTCCGGCGGTTTCCCGCCGCCATCGACGACGCGGTCGACGCCGTCGACGCCAGACCTATTCAAGCCATCCCCATCTGCCGCGCCATCCTCGAGATCGTCGCGTCGCTCCCCCATTTCAGCCCCCCTCGACTCGCAGACCACCTCGCTTCAACCAATCGACTCGCCTCGAGTCGTTGGCCCAATCGCTTCGCTATGCCAGTATAGCCGGTCGTCGCTTTGTCGAGGGATTCGACGGAACTAACGCTTCTCGATCGGAATGATCTTGCGTTCCAGCGGACCGGTATAGACCTGACGCGGCCGCCCGATTCGGCTGTTGGGCGACTGCTGCATCTCCACCCAGTGCGCGATCCAGCCCGGCAAACGCCCAATCGCGAACAGCACCGTAAACATCTGCACCGGGATCCCCATCGCCCGGTAAATCACGCCGGAATAGAAGTCGACGTTGGGGTACAGTTTTCGCTCGATGAAGTAAGGATCCTTCAGCGCCACTTCTTCCAATTGCTGCGCGACGTCAAACAAAGGATCTTGCAAATTGAGCTTCTTGAGCAAGATATCGCAGGCGGCCTTAATGATCTTGGCCCGAGGATCGTAGTTCTTGTAAACGCGGTGACCAAAGCCCATCAATCGGAAGTGGCTCGATTTGTCCTTGGCCAAGTCCACGTACTTCTTGACGTTTCCGCCATCGTCCGCGATCTGCTTGAGCATGTTCACGCAGGCCTCATTGGCCCCGCCGTGCAATGGCCCCCACAACGCACAAATGCCCGCAGAAATACTGGCGAACAGATTGGCATCGGACGAACCGACCATGCGAACCGTCGACGTGCTACAGTTCTGCTCGTGATCCGCGTGCACGATCAGCAGCAAGTTGAGCGCCTTCACAAAATCCGGATCCGGAACATACTTTTCGCTCGGCACCGAAAACATCATGTGCAAGAAGTTCGAGCAGTAATCGAGCGAATTGTCTGGATAAATGAACGGTTGCCCAAACGCCTTCTTGTAGCTGTACGCAGCGATCGTCGGCAGTTTGGCCAACAGTCGGAAGATCGAAATCTCGACTTGCTTGGGATCGTGCGGATTCAGCGAATCTTGATAAAACGTCGACAACGCGCTGACCACGCTCGAGAGAATCGCCATCGGATGCGCGTCGCGAGGAAACCCGTTGTAAAAGGATTTCATGTCCTCGTGAAGCATGGAGTGATGGCTGATCGAATTGCGGAAATGCTCCAACTGCTCGCGATTGGGCAATTCGCCGTGAATCAGCAAATAGCTGGTCTCGATAAAGTCGCAATGCTCTGCCAAATGCTCAATCGGATACCCCCGGTATCGCAAGATCCCGCGATCGCCATCCAAGTAAGTGATCGCACTGGTCGTCGCGCCCGTGTTTGCATACCCCTCGTCCAGGGTGATGTGCCCGGTGTCCTTGAGCAACTTGGAGATATCGATTCCGCGATCGTTTTCCGTGCCAACCACAATCGGCATCGTCAAACTTTTGTCACCGATGTTGAGGGTTGCGGTCGGTGCCGCCGAAGAAGAAGCAGAATTGGTCGAACCGGTCGCAGTAGGAGGGGTCATAGAGGTCTCCGCCAAACCGGAACAAGTACGGTTCGGCTGGTGATTTTTCGGGAAAAACGGTGGGCTTGCATTCGTGCCATGCAAGTGTAGCTTGATGAAAAGCACTCGACAATCCGGTCGATTCTCGATGCTCGCGAAACCTCCACGATTCGCGCATGCGGTAGCGCCGAGGAAAGATGAACAAGCTGCAAGCGATCGCCGCCGAACTCAAGATCGGCCATTTTCATCGACATGTACTGCTATGCATCGGCGATACGTGCTGCGATGCCGATCAGGGTGCCGCTGCTTGGAACAAACTCAAGTCCATCCTCAAGGAACGGCAGCTCTCCCTCGCCGAAGGCCCCAACGCATGCTACCGCACGAAGGTCAACTGCCTCCGTGTGTGCCAAGGTGGTCCCATTCTCGTGGTCTACCCCGAAGGCCTTTGGTATAGCCACATGACCGAGGACCGCATCGAACGCTTCGTCGAGGAACAACTGGTCCAAGGAACCCCCATCGAGGAGTGGATCTTCGCCCGCAATCCGCTCCCGTTGCCGGCCGCCGACGCCCCCAAAGCGTGATTGCCCACCGTACCACGGGTCGCATCATCTGGTCGCATCGCCGCCCCGATCGCCCTGATAACCCGCATCTCTGCTACAGCCCCCACGCCGACTCCAGCGTACGGGGCCCCGTCAGCCTATTCTGTTTCGGATCCTTTCCGACCGTTGCAAGGTTGCACGGGGCCTACCCAAGCACTAAAGTACAAGGATCCCCTACACGCTCTCGTTGCGAGATGGAGCGTCGAGGGTACTCCCACCGTTCCATTCCCACCCAATTGCGTTCGCCGAGTTCGCCCTGGCATCGAAGCCTCGGCACCCACCGAACGATCGAATCGCTCGCCTTGCGTTTCGCTTCCATGGAGGTCCCACCCATGCTCCCCGATTCTTCGGACCGGCATCGCTCCCCGCACTTGGCCCTCGGCTCGGCCGGTGGTTTCCCCTGTTCAACAAATCCCATCCCTCGGCGAGACTGGCTTCGCGGTTCGATGCTCGCCGGCGGCGCGATGACCATCGGCAGCTTTCTCGGTCCCACCCGGCTGCTTGCCAACGCCCAACCCAATCCCCGCGAGACCAAGTGCATCTTCATCTGGACGCAAGGGGGAACCAGCCACCACGATACGCTCGATCCCAAGCCGCTGGCGTCCGACGGTGTTCGCGGCCCGCTCGGTGTCATCGAAACAGCCATCCCCGGCGTTCACTTCACGGAACTGTGCCCTCGGCTGGCGCGTGAAGTTCGACGTTTCTCGGTCATGCGCAGTTGGAACCCCAAGAACGCGGGACACGGCGTCGCGGACCACTGGTGCATGTCGGGCCGCAACATTAACCCATCGCTCGTCTATCCATGCGTGGGATCGGTGGTCGCGCAGCAGTACGGCTTCCAGTCCGCATTGCCCCCGTTCATTCAACTGGGCAACTATGTCGACCGGTCCTTCCAAGGCGGACTCCCCGGAGTCCTCGGATTGGAACATGCGGCGTTTGAAATCCACGCCGAAGCCAACGTCGACAAGTTCTCCGTCCGCGACATCACCCCACCGCTCAACATGGAGCTCACTCGCATCGATCGACGCCGCGAAATCCTGGCAAAAATCGATTCGTTGCAACGGTCAGCCGACCGTCAGCCAGAGGCCTACGATGCCTTGGACGAACACTACAAGACGGCATTTCGGATGATCACCGCGCCGGAAACCAAACAAGCCTTCGATATCGCCAGCGAACCGGCAGCCTTGCGAGACGACTACGGCCGCACTCCCTTTGGACAACGGCTGCTGCTGGCGCGCCGCCTCATTCAGTCCGGCGTGCGATTCGTCACCGTCAGCGACCCAGGTTGGGATCACCATCAAGACTGCTTCAACGGCCTGAAACAACATCGCATGCCGCAAGTAGACCAAGCGCTCCCCGCCCTGCTGATCGACCTCGAACAACAAGGCTTGCTCGACTCGACTCTCGTCGTTTGGATGACCGACTTTGGACGCACCCCAAAGATCAACCCCGCCATCGGACGCGACCACTGGGCTTCGTCTGGTTTCGTGGTCATGGCTGGAGCGGGCGTTCCCGGCGGCCTGATCCTCGGAGAAACCGATGCCGATGGCGGTGCCCCGAAATCCAACGAATACTTCACGGAAAATGTCGTGGCCACGATGTACCACAAACTGGGACTGCCACTCGACCTGACTGTGACGGCCAGCGACGGTCGCCCGGTTAGACTTCTCGAAGGCGAGCCGGTGCGTGAATGGATCTAACTCGTTTGCATCCAGCCTTCGCGCAGCGTCACGCAACCTACCCTTCGCACCGCAGCGTCGCATGGTTGCCGATCGTCGCCTGCATGCTCCTGAGCATCGGCCAAGTCGGTCGCACCCAAGACATCCTCGTCGATCCTCCCGCCGTGACCTTGAACGGCCCCTTCGCGCAAACTCAACTCGTCGTGCGCGATGCGTCCAGCCAACCACCCGGTGGAGCGATCGCTTCGAACCCAACCTCTGCGGATCGCACCAGCACCGCAACGTACACTTCAAGCGATCCGAACATCGTCCACCTCGATGCCACCGGATGCGTTTCTCCCAAACGGGATGGCCAAGCTTCCATTCGCATCGATATAGGCGGCCGTACGGCAATCGTCGATGTCCAAGTCAGTGGAATGTCCTCGGAATCGCGCGTCGACTTCCATCGCGACATCTTGCCCCTGATGACCCGAGCCGGCTGCAACGCCGGCGCCTGCCATGCGAGCCAGTACGGCAAGGGAGGATTCGTCCTGTCGGTCATG